>NZ_JBWKFL010000010.1:267318-312782 GCF_056434305.1 Streptomyces sp. NPDC044061
GCGTGCCCCCCCACTCGTCAACCCACCTGAAAGGAAGCCCAAACCAACAAACACAACCCCCCCCCCCCCCTTCCTGCCCCCCCCCCCCCGCTTCCTGTCGTACCAGAGTGTCAGCCGGACTCGTCAGGGGCTCTTGACGTACTCCTGCTGCACCCGGGGTGGCCAACTGCCGCTGCTCAGGATGCCCAGCGTGTAGGCGCGGGAGACAAGCGCCGGCCGGTTGGGTACGTCCAGCTTCCGCAACATGGCGCTGACGTGGTACTCGATGCCCTTACAGCTCAGGTGCAGCTGACCGGCCAACTGCACGGTGGAGGCACCGGCGGCGACCTTCTCGAGGATTCTGGCCTCCATCTCGCTCAACAGGGTCGACCGGGCGCCGCCCGGCGGGCATTCGGGGGTCGGAGGGTCGACCTGGACCAGCACGAGGAGCGGGCTGTCGGCGCGGGCATCGGACCGCATCCGCAACGCCGTGAGATTGCCTCCCACCGCGTTCTCCGGACGCGGCACCATGACGTACTCGGTGAGACGGCCGGTGCGGCCGAGACGGAGCTGATCGAAACCCGCCCGTAGCCGGGAGCGGCTGTCAGGGTGGAGAAGGTCGGCGAACGCGATGTCACGGACCTCGGAGGTGTTGCGGTCCAGCAGGGCGAGCATGGCATCGTTGGCCCGCCGGATCCGGCTGTGCGAGTCCAGCGCCGCCATTCCGACTCCGGAACGCTCGAAGAAGGAACGGAACATGGCCGCCGACCGGGACGGTGTGCGTTGGTGCACAGAGTGATTGATGTCAGCCCGGGGGTGTTCCGTCGGACAATCTAATGCATCTGGCATGAAGTTCCTCGTCGGAAGTTGTCAGGCGACTGCGCCAGTGGCTTCTGCTGGGCTGGTCAACATCACCCAGAGCCCCGATGCGCGAGGTGTCAGACGAAGCGTCAGTGTCGGACGGAAGTCGTCGGAAAACCGGTTCCAGTCCGAATACTTCTTGTATCGAAGGCTAGTTGCACGTTTATCCACGACGCAACTCGACGTGATTAGCGTCACGGTTCCCGCCCGGTGTCATCGCGTCGGGTGTCGGCTGTCTAGGGATTTCCGGCCGACGGCCTCGTGAGACTGTCCGGTGCTACCGGCCTTCATGCGGAGAGGACGCGAGCCATGACCATGGCCGAAAACAACATTCCCTCGATGGCGTCCCTGACCGCGCCACTCCTCGGCATCAACGAGGAACTGCGGGCGATGCAGGCGGAACGGCCCATCTGGAAGGTCAGGACCTACACCGGTGACGAGGCCTGGCTGGTCATGGGCGCTTCGGAGATCAAGCGGCTGCTTGTCGACAGGAGGCTGGGCCGCTCGCATCCCGACCCGGCCAGCGCACCGAAATACGCGCCGAGTCCGGTCTTCGAGCAGATCATGGCCGAGTTCGAACATCATGCCGAGATCCGGGCGTTGCTCACGCCGTACTTCTCCCGCACGTCCATGCGGGAGATGCAGCCCAAGGTCGAAGCGACCGTGGCGGAGCTGGTCGAGACGATGCTGGCCGGCGAACCCCCGGCGGAACTGCAGAAGGTGCTGGCGCGGCCGTTGGCCATGCGCGTGCTGTGCGAACTCGTCGGCATCCCCGTGGCCGACCAGGAACTGGTCGGCCGACTTCTGCACCGGATGGCCGGCCTCGGCGCGGGCGGCGGCGACGCCACCCTCGACGCCTACCTGGCCGGGATCGCGGCGCAGAGACGGGCCGAACCGCGCCAGGACATGATTTCCGGACTGGTCGCCGCGGGACAGACCGACGAGCGGGTGGCGACGCTGGTCGCGATGCTGCTGTTCGCCGGCGGCGAGAGCGTCGCCACGCACATCGGGTTCGGTGTGGCCCGGCTGGCCACCGATGACGCGCTGCGCGAGGCGTTGCGCCACGACCCCGCGCTGGTCGAGCCGGTGGTCGAGGAGATGCTGCGCACCGCGAGTCACGGTGGCGGGGCGCAACCCCATTACGCCAACGCGGACATCGAGATCGCAGGGGTGACCATCCGGGCCGGAGACCTCGTGCTGCCGGACTTCGCGCTGGCCAACTTCGACGCACGGGCCTTCGAGAACCCGGAGGTCGTCGACCTCACGCGCAGCCCCAACCAGCACCTGGCGTTCGCGCACGGAATCTGGCACTGCCTCGGTGCGCCCCTGGCCCGGATGGAGCTGCGGACCGTCTACACGACCCTGTTCGAGCGGGCGCCCTCCCTCCGTCTCGCGGTGCCGCTCGACGAGCTGAACCGCGAGACGGACCGGCTGTTCTCGACCATGCCCGAGCTGAGCATCACCTGGTGAGACCGCTCTGTCGGGAGGCACCCCCCGGTGTGTCTCCCGACACCCCTTCGAACTGTGCCGTGTACAGGCGGGCGTAGGCGCCGTCGACGGCGAGGAGTTCGTCGTGCGTGCCCTGTTCGACGATCCGGCCCCGGTCCATGACGAGGATCAGGTCCGCGTCGCGGATGGTGGACAGCCGGTGCGCTATCACGAAACTGGTGCGGCCCCGGCGCAGCCTTGCCATGGCCTGCTGCACCAGCAGTTCGCTGCGTGTGTCCACCGAGCTGGTCGCTTCGTCGAGGATCAGCACGGACGGCGAGGCGAGGAACGCCCGCGCCACCGTGATGAGCTGTCTCTCGCCGGCGCTGATGCCCGCTGCCTCGTCGAGCACCGTGTCGTAACCCTTCGGGAGCGTCCTCAATAAGTGGTCCACCCGCATGGCCCTGGCCGCGGTGACGATCTCCTCGCGCGTCGCCCCCGGACGCCCGTACGCGATGTTCTCCGCCACCGTCCCCTCGAACAGCCACGTGTCCTGGAGCACCAGCCCCATGCGCGAGCGGAGAGCCTCGCGGCTCATCGTCGCGATGTCCACGCCGTCGAGCAGGATCCGCCCGGCATCGGGTTCGTAGAAGCGCATCAGCAGGTTGCCGAGTGTCGTCTTGCCCGCGCCGGTCGGTCCCACGATCGCGACCGTGGTCCCCGGCGGCACCGACAGGGAAAAGTCCTCGATCAGCGGACGGTCCCGTCTGTAGCGGAAGCTGACGTCCTGGAACTCGACGTGACCGGACACGGTGGCGAGCGAGACCGGTTCTGCGGGTTCGGCCGATTGCTCGTCGGCGTCGAGGAAGGCGAAGACGCGTTCGGCCGAGGCCAGGCCGGACTGGAGCTTGCCGACCACCGCGCCGATCTGGCCGGCCTGGTTGCTGAACTGGTTGGTGTACTGGAGGAAGGCCTGCACCTCGCCCAGCGACAGCGCGCCCGAGGCGACCCGCAGCACACCGATGACGGACACGGCGACGTAGTTCAGGTTCGACACGAAGCCCAGCGCGGGTTCGACGGTCGCCGCGAGGAACTGCGCGGCCGAGCCCGCCCGGTACGCCTTCTCGTTGTGCTCGTCGAACTCCGCCTCGCTGTGGGCCTGTCGTCCGAACACCCGTACAAGCGCGTGTCCGGTGTACATGTCCTCGACGTGTGTGGCCAGGGCGCCGGTCGCGGCCCACTGCTCGGCGAACCGCGGCCGTGCCCGGGCACTCAGCTTCGCCGCGATCACGGCGCACACCGGGAGGCTCGCCAGCAGCAGAGCCGCCAGCAGCGGCGAGATCACGAACATCACCGCGGTGAGGCCGCTCGCGTACATCACGGCGGTGCCCAGCTGACTGAGCGTCTGCTGGAGCACCTGTTGCAGATTGTCGACGTCGTTGGTGACGCGGTTCAGCAGCTCGCCGCGCGGCTGCCCGTCGAAGTAGCCGAGGGGCAGCCGGGCCAGCTTGGCCTCCGCCCGGGTCCTGACGTCCCGGGCGATCGCCTGCACGACGTTCGCCGCCATGCGCTCCTGCACGAAGTTGGCGGCCGACCCGGCCGCGAACAGGGCCAGCGCCGTCGACAACACCGACGCCACCGCCGCGAAGTCGATGCCGTGACCGGGTGTGAAGTCGACCGTGTCGTACACGGATGCGAGGGTGCCGTGCCCCTCCGCGCGGAGCCGGGCCAGTGCCTGGCCTTTCGTGAGCCCGGCAGGCAGCGCCTCACCGGCCACGCCGGCGACGATCAGATTGGTGGCGTGCCCGAGGCGGAGCGGGGCGATGATGTTCACCACGACACCGGCGAGGCTCACCAGAACGGTGACGGCGAGGACCGTCCGGTGCGGGCGCATCAGCCGCGCGATCGCCCGCAGGGTTCCCCCCGGGTCGGCGGCCTGCTTCTTCTCGGTCACGCCGCTTCCTCCACGTCGTCGAGCTGGGACCGCACGATCTCCCTGTACGTCCCGTTCTCCGTCAGCAGTTGCTCGTGAGAGCCCCGGCCCACCACGCGGCCGTCCTCCAGCACGAGGACCAGGTCGGCGTTCTTGATGGCGCCCACCCGCTGCGCGACGATCACCACCGTCGCGTCGGCGAGTTCCGGGGCCAGTGCGTTGCGCACGGCCAGGTCCGTCGCGGCGTCCAGGCCGGAGAAACAGTCGTCGAACAGGTAGATCCCGGGCCGTCGCAGCAGGGTTCTCGCGAGGGCGAGCCGCTGCCGCTGCCCGCCCGAGACGTTCGTGCCGCCCTGGGTGATCTCCGCTTGCAGCCCACCCGGCATCGCCGCCACGAACTCGCGCGCCTGGGCGGTCTCGAGCGCGTGCCAGAGATCCGCGTCGGTGGCGTTCTCGTTGCCCCAGCGCAGGTTGGACGCGACGGTTCCCGCGAAGAGGTAAGGCTGCTGCGGGACCAGACCCACGGCGCGACTGCGGGTGGCGGCGTCCAGATCACGTACGTCGACCCCGTCCACCAGCACCGATCCGGACGTGGCGTCGAACAGCCGCGCCACCAGGTTCAACAGGGTGGTCTTGCCGCTCCCGGTGCCGCCGATCACCGCCACGGTCCGGCCGGGCCCGGCGCTCAGGTCGATGTCGTGCAGGAACGGCTCCTCCGCGCCGGGATAACGGAACCCGACGCCGCGCAGTTCCAGGTGCCCCGGCCGCGGCCCGGACACGACCGGCTGGGAGGACGTGGCCATCCCCGGGTCGGTGTCGAGTACCTCACGGATGCGGCGCGCGGCGGCGGCGGCCCGCGGAACCGTGAGCATGACGTACATGGCGATGACCATCGAGGTCAGCACCAGCACGATGTAGCCGAGGAACGCGCTCAGCGCTCCGACCTGCAGTGCGCCCGAGGCGATCCGCTTCGCGCCGATCCACGCCACCGCCACGGTGAACCCGTTGCCCAGCAGCCACACCAGCGGGAACATGCCGGCCGCGAGCCGACGCACCCTGCGGGTCAGCACGAACATCTCGGTGTTCGCCGCGCCGAACCGCTCCTGTTCGTGCGTGTCCCGGACGAAGGCACGCACCACCCGCACGCCGGTGATCTGCTCACGGAACAGCCGGCTGATGGTGTCCATGCCGCCCTGGATGCGGTCGTAGAGCCGGCCCATCCGGGTCAGGACCACCGCCACCACGACCGTCGTCACCGGGATCAGCACGATCACGACCAGCGCCAACGGCACGTCCTGGCGCAGCGCGAGCACCACGCTCACCACACACATGATCGGCGCGGTGATGATGCTGCTCAGCCCGTCGGCCGCGAGGGTCTGGACCTGCTGCACGTCGTTGAGTGTCCTGGTGGCCAGGGAGGACGTGCCGAAGCGCCCCACGTCGTGTGCGGAGAACCGCTGCACGTGGCGGAACATCGCCGACCTCAGATCGCGGCCGACCGCGGTGGCGGCACGCGCGGCGAAGTACTCGGCTCCCAGCCGCGCGGCGAGCTGGGCCACGACGACGAGCAGCATCTCCGTGCCCAGCCAGATGATCCCCGGCAGCGACCCCACCAGCAGTCCCCGGTCGATGACCTGTGCGCTCAACGTGGGGAGCATGAGGAGCGCCAGCGTCTGCGCGATCTGGAGGGTGATGGTCAGCGCGACCCAGGTCCGGTAGGGGCGCAGGTACGTCCTGAGCAATCGCAAGGGCACGCGGTACTCCGGAAGTCGAGGGCGGTTGGCCGCCGGGCGCGTGCGTCCGGCGCGGGCAGCGTCACCCGGACCGCGTCGGTGATTCCCTAGTGTCCCCGCACGTCTTTCGCTCCCGACACTAGGAAATTCCGGCTGGCCGGAGATCGAGACTGCACGAGGGTGTCCGCGAGTGAATGGAAGCGACATGGATCGTGCGATGGGCAACGAGCAGCGCCTTCGGGACTACCTGAAGCGTGCCACCGTCGACCTTCGGCGCACCCGGCAGAAGGTGCAGGAACTGGAGGAGGCGGCGGCCGAGCCCATTGCCATCGTCGGCATGGGCTGCCGTTACCCCGGAGACGTGCGCGGCCCCGAGGACCTGTGGGCGATGCTGGAGCAGGGTGGCCACGGCGTGACCGACTTCCCGGCCGACCGGGGCTGGGACCCGGAGGCGCTGGGCACGTCCTCGACGCTGTCGGGTGGATTCCTGCACGACGCCACCACGTTCGACGCCGACTTCTTCGGCATCTCACCGCGTGAGGCGCTGTCCATGGACCCCCAGCAGCGGGTGCTGCTGGAGACGACGTGGGACGCGCTGGAGCGCGCGGGCATCGACCCGACGAGCCTGAAAGGCACTCAGACCGGCGTGTTCGTGGGCGCCATGCCCCAGGAGTACCGGGTCGGTCCGGCCGACGACATCGATGGGTACCGGCTGACCGGCAACACGTCCAGCGTGATCTCGGGCCGTCTGTCGTACTCCTTCGGACTGGTCGGCCCCGCCGTCACCGTGGACACCGCGTGCTCCTCCTCGCTGGTCGCGCTCCACCTGGCGGCCCAGTCGCTCCGGGCGGGGGAGTGCGACCTCGCGCTGGCCGGCGGCGTCACCGTCATGTCGAGCCCGCTCACCTTCGTCGAGTTCTCCAAGCAGGGCGGTCTCGCCGCCGACGGACACTGCCGTTCCTTCGCCGAGTCCGCGTCCGGCACCGGCTGGGCCGAGGGGGTCGGCGTGCTCGTGCTGGAGAAGCTGTCCGACGCACGCCGACGCGGGCACACGATCCTCGCCGTCGTACGCGGCTCGGCCGTCAACCAGGACGGTGCGTCCAACGGCCTGACCGCCCCCAACGGGCCCTCGCAGATCCGCGTCATCGAGCAGGCGCTGCTCAACGCGCGGCTGTCCGCCGACCAGGTCGACGTGGTGGAGGCGCATGGCACCGGCACGACGCTGGGGGATCCGGTCGAGGCGGAGGCGCTGCTCGCCACCTACGGCCGCAACCGCCCCGCCGGCCGTCCGCTGCTGCTCGGCTCGGTGAAGTCCAACATCAGCCACACGCAGGCCGCCGCGGGTGTGGCAGGCGTCATCAAGCTGGTACTGGCGATGCGCCACGGAATGCTGCCGAAGACGCTGCACGTCGACGCACCGACATCCCATGTGGACTGGTCCAGCGGGTCGCTGGCGCTCGCGACCGAGAACACGCCGTGGCCCGGGGAGGCGGACCGTCCGCGCCGTGCCGCCGTCTCCTCGTTCGGGCTGAGCGGCACCAACGCGCACGCCATCATCGAGCAGGCACCTGCCGACGAGGGCCAGCCGTCGGACGAGGACGAGCCGTCGGACGAGGACCAGCCGTCCGTCGGTGACGTCGCGGCCGGGGCGGTGCCGCTGCTGCTGTCCGCGCGTACCCGTGAGGCGCTCGGGGAACAGGCGGCGCGCCTGCTGTCCGCGGTCGACTCCGGCACCCTGGCCGACGGCACCCTGGCCGACACCGCCTTCTCGCTCGCGACCACGCGCGCCGCGTTCGAGCACCGCGCCGCCGTCGTGGCGACCGATCACGAGCAGGTCCGGGCCGCGCTGACGGCGCTGGCCGCCGGCGGGACGCCGGCCGGGCTCGTCTCGGGTGTCACGCGCGGCAAACCCAAGCTGGCCGTGGTGTTCACCGGCCAGGGCGCGCAGCGCGCCGGCATGGGCCGCGAACTGTACGACCGCTTCCCGGTGTTCGCCGCGGCCCTGGACGAGGCGTGTGCGGCGCTGGACGCCCACCTCGACCGCCCGCTGCGCGAGGTCATGTGGGCCAGGACGGCACGTACGCTCAACCGCACGGAATACGCCCAGCCGGCGCTGTTCGCCGTCGAGGTCGCGCTCTACCGGCTGGTGGAGTCGTGGGGCGTCAAGCCGGACTACCTGGCCGGCCACTCCATAGGCGAGCTGGCCGCCGCGCACGTGGCCGGTGTCCTCGACCTGACCGCGGCGGCGGCTCTCGTGGCGGCACGCGGGCGACTGATGCAGGCGCTGCCCGCCGGCGGCGTGATGACGTCCGTGCGGGCGTCCGAGGCCGAGGTCGCGCCGCTGGTCTCCGGGCATGCCGGCACCGTGTCGATCGCGGCCGTGAACGGCGTGCGGTCGGTGGTCGTCGCGGGCGAGGCCGACGCGGTCGCCGAGATCGAGGCGGCACTGGTCGAGTCGGGGCACAGGCCGAAGCGGCTGCGGGTGTCGCACGCGTTCCACTCGCCGCTGATGAACCCGATGCTGGACGAATTCCACGCGGTCGCCGAGGATCTGACGTTCCGCGAGCCGTTACTGCCGGTCGTGTCGACGGTGACCGGTGAGCAGGCCACCGTCGAGCAGCTGACCGGCGCGGACTACTGGACCGACCACGTGCGCCGTCCGGTCAGGTTCCACGACAGTGTCGGCTGGCTGCGCGAGCACGGAGTCGGCGCGTTCCTGGAGCTGGGCCCGGACGGGGTGCTCACCGCGATGGTGCGGGAGGACTTCCCGGACGCCGGCGTGGTCGCGACGTTGCGCGGGGCGCAGCCCGAGGACGCCGCCCTCGCGGCCGCGGCCGCGGGTCTGCACACGCTCGGTGTCCCGCTGCGCTGGGCCGACTACTTCGCAGGCACCGGCGCCCGCCGCGCCGACCTGCCGACGTACGCCTTCCAGCGCCGCCGCTACTGGCCGCGTGACGCTCACGCTGCGCCGGGAGACATGCGCGCCGCCGGACTCGGCTCGGCGAACCACCCCCTCCTCGCCGCTGCCGCGTCCCTGGCGGACTCGGACGGCGTGCTGCTCACAGGCCGGCTCTCGGTGGCGTCGCACGCATGGCTCGCCGACCACGCCGTCCGCGGCACGGCCGTGCTACCCGGCACCGCGCTGCTCGAACTCGCGGTGCGAGCCGGAGACGAGGTCGGCTGCGGCAGGATCGAGGAGCTGACGCTCGCCGCGCCGCTGGTGCTGCCCGACCAGGGCGGCGTACAGGTACAGCTGTGGATCGGCAGCCCGGACGCCCGCGGCCACCGCACCCTCACGGTGTACTCGCGGTCCGACGCGGGCGACGCCACCGACTCGGGCGAGGACCGCCCCTGGACCCGTCATGCCGACGGCGTCCTGGCCTCCGGCGAGCAGGCCGGTTCCGTCGATGCCACCGTGTGGCCGCCGGCCGGGGCGGAGGCGGTCGGCCTCGACGGCTTCTACGAGCGCGCGGCCGAGGCGGGGCTGGAGTACGGACCGGCGTTCCGCGGCCTCGCCGCGGCCTGGCGGGTCGGCCCGGACGGCACGGTCGCCGCCGAGGTCGAGCTGCCCGAGAGCGTCGCGGCCGAGGCGCCGTCCTTCGGCATGCACCCAGCACTGCTGGACGCCGCCCTGCACGCGGTCGCCCTCACCGGTCTCGGCGACGGCGGCGCCATGCTGCCGTTCTCGTGGGAAGGCGTGCGCCTGCACGCCACGGGTGCGACGGCGGCCCGCGTGCTGCTGGTGCCGGTCGGCGATTCCGCGGTGTCGATCGAGGTGACGGACGCCGCCGGCGCGCCGCTGCTGACGGTGGCGTCCCTGGCGCTACGGCCTCTCGGGGACGAACGCCTGGCCGTCGAGCCGGGCAGGGACGCGCTCTTCCGTCTGGACTGGGCTCCGGTGTCCGGTGGAACGGCGCCCGAGACCGTCGCGGTCCTCGGGCCGGACGCCCCCATGCTGCCCGGAGTGGAGGTGCTGGTCGCCGCCGGTGTCGCCGACCTGCCCGGCGCGGTGCCGCCGGTGGTGCTGGCACCGGTGCCGACGGGCACGGGTGACCCGGTGGCCGATGCGCACGCGAACGCCGTCTGGGCCATGGGCATCGCACAGGACTGGCTCGCGGACGAGCGCTGCGCCGGCTCCCGTCTGCTGTTCCTCACGCACAACGGCGTGGCCGTGCGGCCAAATGACACGGTCGACCCGGCTCAGGCGGCCGTGTGGGGTTTCGCGAGGGCGGCCGAGGCGGAGAATCCCGGACGGTTCGGTGCGATCGACGGCGTCTCGGTGCCGGCCCTCGGCGCCGGCGAGCCGCAGACGGCGGTGCGGGACGGCGAGGTGCTCGCCGCCCGCCTCGCCCGCGTGCGGTCCACCGACCACGGTGCCGTGGACTGGGGCGACGGTGCCGTCCTGGTCACCGGTGGTACGAGCGGTCTCGGCGCCCTGGTGGCGCGGCACCTCGCCGAACACCACGGTGTGCGGCGGCTGGTCCTGGCCGGCCGTCGCGGTGCTGCCGCCGAGGGCGCTGCGGAGGTGGCGGCCGAGATCGCCGGGCTGGGCGCGCAGGTGAAGTTCGCCGCCGTGGACGCGGCCGACCGGGACGCGCTGGCCGCCGTGTTCGCCGCCGAGGGGCCTGTCACGGGCGTCGTGCACGCTGCCGGCGTCCTCGACGACGGCGTCCTGCCCTCGCTGACGGCCGACCGGATCGACGCCGTGCTGCGGCCGAAGGCCGACGCGGCCTGGAACCTGCACGAACTGGCCGGGGACGTATCGGTGTTCGTGGTGTTCTCCTCGGTCGCCGGTGTGGTGGGCGCGGCGGCGCAGACGGCTTACGCGGCCGGCAACGCCTTCCTCGACGCACTGGTCACCAAGCGGCGCTCCGAGGGCCTGCCGGGAGTGTCGCTGGCATGGGGGCCATGGACGCAGGAGACGGGCATGACCCGCTCCCTCGGCGCGTCCGGTATGCGCCGCCTGGCTCGTGCCGGCACGTTGCCGCTGTCCGTCGAGGACGGTCTCGCGCTGTTCGACACGGCGGTTCCCGGTCCCGACGCCGTGGCGGTCCCGGTACGGCTCGACCTGCCCGCGCTGCGCGCCCGCGACGAGGTGCCGCCGTTGCTGCGCGCCCTGGTCCGGCCCCGGGTCCGCCGGGCCACCGCGGAGAGCGTCGCCGCGAGCGGCCTGGCGCAGCGGCTCGCGCGGCTGAGCGCCGTCGAGCGTGCCGATACCGTGCTGGGGCTGGTGCGGGCCGAGGTGACCTCGGTGCTCGGCCACACCGGCACCGATCGCATCGACCCCGACCGGACCTTCGCCGACCTCGGCTTCGACTCCCTGACTGCTGTCGAACTGCGCGGTCGGCTCGCGGCCGCCACCGGCCTGCGGATGCCGGCCACGCTCGTCTTCGACCACCCGACCGTCGGCGCGCTGTCCGCGTACGTGCTGGATGAACTGCTCGGCGCCGAGGAGCCGGTCGAGTCGGTCACCGGTTCGAAGGCCGTCACCGACGACCCGATCGTCATCGTCGGTATGTCCTGCCGCTACCCGGGCGGCGTCTCCTCACCGGAGGACCTCTGGCGGCTGGTCAGTGAGGGCGCCGACGCGATATCGGGCTTCCCGACCAATCGCGGCTGGGACCTGGACACCCTGTTCGATCCGGATCCCGACCACATCGGCACGTCGTACGCGCGTTCCGGCGGCTTCCTGCACGACGCGGGCGAGTTCGACCCGGCCTTCTTCGGCATGAGCCCCCGTGAGGCGCTCGCCACCGACGCCCAGCAGCGCCTGCTCCTGGAGGCGTCCTGGGAGGCCGTCGAGCGGGCTGGGATCCCTCCCGCCGCGCTGCGCGGCAGCCGCACGGGTGTGTTCACCGGCGTCATGTACAGCGACTACGTCCACGCGCTCGGCGGCGGCGAGTTCGAGGGCCACCAGGGCACCGGCACGTCCCCGAGCGTGGCCTCCGGCCGTGTGTCGTACACGCTCGGCCTGGAGGGACCGGCGGTCAGTGTCGACACGGCCTGCTCGTCCTCGCTGGTGGCGTTGCACCTGGCCGCGCAGTCGCTGCGTGCGGGGGAATGCTCCCTCGCCCTCGCCGGCGGCGTGACGGTCATGTCGACCCCGACGTCGTTCCTCGAGTTCTCCCGACAGCGTGGCCTCGCCGCCGACGGCCGGTGCAAGGCCTTCGCGGACGCCGCCGACGGCGTCGCCTGGTCCGAGGGCGTCGGCGTCATCGTGCTGGAACGCATGTCCGACGCCCGCCGCAACGGGCACGAGATCCTCGCCGTGGTCCGCGGTTCCGCGGTGAACCAGGACGGCGCGTCGAACGGCCTGACTGCGCCGAACGGTCCGTCCCAGCAGCGGGTGGTCCGGGCCGCGCTGGCGAACGCCGGGCTGTCGGCCTCCGACGTGGACGTCGTCGAGGGGCACGGCACCGGCACGGCGTTGGGCGATCCCATCGAGGCGCAGGCGTTGCTGGCCACGTACGGCCGTGACCGGAAGGCGCCGTTGCTGCTGGGCTCGGTGAAGTCCAACATCGGTCACACGCAGGCGGCGGCGGGTGTCGCCGGGATCATCAAGATGGTGCTGGCGATGCGGCATGGTGTCGTGCCCCGCACCCTGCACGTGGACGCGCCGTCGACGCAGGTCGACTGGGCAGCCGGCGCGGTGGAGCTGGTCACCGAGGAGACCCCGTGGCCGGCCTCCGGCCGGCCGAGGCGTGCGGCGGTGTCGTCGTTCGGCTTCAGCGGCACCAATGTGCACACGGTCCTGGAAGCCCCGCCCGCGGTGGCGGAGTCCGTCCCGGAGCCGGGGACCGCCGCCGGTGTCGTACCGGTGCTGGTGTCCGGGCGCAGCCGGGACACGCTGAGGGCGCAGGCGGAGCGGCTGCTGGCGTACGTCGACTCGGCCGATCCGCTGGACCTGGCCCACTCGCTGGCGACCACTCGTTCGCGGTTCGAACAGCGGGCGGCGGTGATCGCACCGGACGCCGGGACGCTGCGTCGGGCCCTTGCCGCGCTGGCAGCCGGCCGGCCCGACCCGGCCCTGTCGGAGGGGGAGCCGGTCCACGGCCGCACGGCCTTCGTGTTCGCGGGTCAGGGTGCCCAGCGGCTGGGCATGGGCCGTGAGCTGTACGCCAGGTTCCCGGTCTTCGCCGAGGCGTTCGACGCGGTGACAGCGGAGCTCGGCGAGGGCGTTCGCGAGGTGATGTGGGGCGAGGACGCGGAGGCGCTGAGCGAGACGGGCCGGGCGCAGCCGGCGTTGTTCGCGCTGGAGGTGGCGCTGTACCGGCTGGTCGAGTCGTGGGGCGTGCGACCCGACTTCCTGGCCGGGCACTCGGTCGGTGAGATCGCGGCGGCGCACGTCGCCGGCGTCCTGTCGTTGAGCGACGCGGCGGCGTTGGTCTCGGCGCGCGGCCGGCTCATGCAGGCACTGCCGGCCGGCGGGGGCATGACGGCCATCGAGGCCGGCGCGGACGATGTCGCCGCCGAGCTGGTCGAGGGCGTGTCCATCGCCGCCGTCAACGGTCCGCAGTCCGTCGTCGTGGCCGGTGGGACCGACGCGCTCGCCCGGATCGAGACGGTGTTCCGCGAGCGGGGTTGCCGTACGAAGGCGCTGCGGGTCTCGCACGCGTTCCACTCGCCGTTGATGGATCCGATGCTGGACGCGTTCCGGTCCGTGGTCGAGGGCCTGTCCTTCGGCGAGGCGCGGATCCCGCTGGTGTCCACCGTGACCGGCGTGGTCGCCGGGGACGAGCTGGCCACGCCGGACTACTGGGTCAGGCACGTCCGGGAGGCCGTGCGGTTCGCCGACGGCGTACGGACCCTCGTGGACCGTGGGGTGCGCGCGTTCGTCGAACTGGGTCCGGACGGCACCCTCTCCGCGATGGTCGAGGACAACGCCGCCGATGTCGCCGCCGTCGCCACGCTGCGCGGCGAGCGGGACGAGGAGCGCGCCGCCGTCACCGCCCTGGCCCGGCTCGACACCTGGGGCGTGCCCGTCGACTGGGCCGCCTTCTTCGCCGGCACCGGCGCACGCCGCGTCGACCTGCCGACCTATGCGTTCTCCCGTGAGTTCTACTGGCCCGAGGCCCGCACGCGGCCGCCCGGCGACCCGGCGGGCGACCGGCTGTGGGCGGCCGTCGACGAGGGCGACGCCGCCGGGCTCGCCGAACTCCTCGGCCTCGGCGAGGACCAGCGCGGCTCGCTGGACGCGCTGCTGCCCGCGCTGTCGTCGTGGCACCGGGACCGTCACGAGCGTGCCATGCGCGACACGTGGCGCTACCGCGTCGAATGGGCCGCCTTGGCGGAGCGCGCGGCGACGCTGCCGGGTGCCTGGCTGCTCATCGGCACGACCGAGCATCCCGATCTCGCCGAGGCGCTGCGGGCGCACGGCGCCGAGGTCCGCACCCTGGTGGTGACCGAACCCGACCGTGCCGCGCTCGCCGCTCGGCTCACCGAGGCCGGCGATCAGACGGGGGTGGTGTGGGTGCCGCCGTCCGAGGAGGAGCCGACGGCGTTCCCGCTCGGACTGGCCCTGACCGTCACGCTCGGACAGGCGCTCGGCGACGCCGGCAGCACCGCTCCGCTGTGGGTTCTCACGCGCGGAGCGGTGTCGGCGGCCCCCGGCGACCCGGCGCCCCGCCCCTCGCAGGCCGCGGTGTGGGGTCTCGGCCGCAGCGTCGCGCTGGAGCATCCCGACCGCTGGGGCGGCCTGATCGATCTGCCCGCGGTGTGGAACGACCGAGCCGCCTCCCATCTCGCCGCCACCCTGGCCGGGACCGACGGCGAGGACCAGGTCGCGGTCCGGCCGGCCGGGCGCAGCGGTCGACGTCTCGTCCGGTACACCGCTCCCTCGCCCGCCGGCGAGTTCACCGCTCGTGGGACCGTGCTCGTCACCGGGGGCACCGGCGGCCTCGGCAGCGAGGTCGCGCGCTGGCTCGCCCGTTCCGGTGCCACCCACCTCGTGCTGACCAGCAGACGTGGCCCGGACGCGCCCGGAGCCATCGAGCTCCGCGCCGAACTGGAGGAACTGGGCGCGCGCGTCGAGGTCACCGCCTGCGACGTGGCCGACCGGGCCGCGCTGGCCGCGGTGCTCGCCGAGCACCCGGTGACCGGTGTGGTGCACACGGCGGGTGTCAGCGACATGAAGGCGCTCGCGGACACCACCCTCGCCGAGTTCGACTCCGTGCTGTCCGCGAAGGTGGCCGGCGCGGTCAACCTCGACGCCCTGGTCGGGGACGTGGACTTCTTCGTGCTGTTCGGCTCCGTCGCCGGCACGATCGGCAGCGGCGGCCAGGCGCCCTACAGCGCTGCCAACGCCTGCCTGGACGCCATCTCCGAGACCCGTGCCGCACGCGGCCTCACCGCCACGTCCGTGGCGTGGGGACCGTGGGCCGAGACCGGCATGGCGACCGACGACGCCATGACCGCGAGCCTGCTGCGGCAGGGCCTGCGGTTCATCGCGCCGGCCGCCGGCATCGCCGAACTCCGCGACGCCATCGTGCGCGGCGACACCACCGTCACCATCGCCGACGTGGACTGGACGCGCTACGCGCCGGTCTTCACCGCCTCCCGGCCGAGCCCGCTGCTCGCGGCGCTGCCGGAGGCGGCGGCGCCCGATGAACCGAACAGCCGCACGGAGTTCGCCGCCCGCCTGGCCGCACTGCCCGCCGAGGAGCGGGAACGGCAGCTCGTCGACCTGATCCGCACCGAGGCGGCCGGTGTGCTCGGCCACGACTCCGTGGACGGCGTGCCGGAGCAACGGGCCTTCCGCGACGGCGGGTTCGACTCGCTGACCGCCGTCGAACTGCGCAAGCGCCTCAGCGGTATCACCGGACGCGCCCTGCCCAGCACCATGGTGTTCGACTACCCGACGCCGTCGGCGCTGGCGCGCTACCTGGCCGGGGAACTGCTCGACGCCGACAGCACCGCCGCGCGGGTGACCGCCGCGGCCGGCGTCCCCGACGAGCCCATCGCGGTCGTCGGCATGGCATGCCGGTTCCCGGGCGGCGCCGCCACGCCCGAGGAGTTCTGGGCCCTCATCGAGGACGGCGTCGACGCCGGCAGCGAATGGCCCGTGGACCGCGGCTGGGACGCGGCCGCGCTGTACGACGCCGACCCGGACAAGCCGCACACCACCTACACCACGCGGGGTGGCTTCCTGCACGACGCCGGCGACTTCGACCCGGCGTTCTTCGGCATCTCACCGCGTGAGGCCCTGTCCATGGACCCGCAGCAGCGCCTGCTGCTGGAAACCTCGTGGGAGGCACTGGAGCGGGCCGGCATCGACCCGGCCGCACTGCGCTCCAGCACGACCGGCACGTTCGTCGGCTCCAGCTTCCAGGAGTACGGCGCCCAGCACGTCGAGGACCTCGAGGCGCACGTCGTCACCAGCACCATCCCCAGTGTGCTGTCAGGCCGCCTCGCCTACGTGTTCGGGCTGGAGGGTCCGGCGGTCACCGTGGACACCGCCTGCTCGTCGTCGCTGGTGGCGATCCACCTCGCCGCGCAGTCGCTGCGCAACGGCGAGACCACGCTGGCGCTCGCCGGCGGCGCGACGGTCATGCCGAACCCCGGGCCGTTCACGGCGTTCAGCCGGCAGCGGGCGCTCGCCCACGACGGCCGGTCCAAGGCGTTCGCGGAGGGCGCCGACGGCATGGCGCTCGGCGAGGGCGTCGGCATGCTGCTCCTGGAGAAGCTGTCCGACGCGCAGGCCAACGGCCACCCGGTGCTCGCGGTGATCCGCGGCTCCGCCGTCAACCAGGACGGTGCGTCCAACGGTCTGAGCGCGCCGAACGGGCCCGCGCAGCAGCGGGTCATCAGGCAGGCCCTGGCCAACGCTCGGCTGGCGCCGTCCGACGTGGACGCCGTGGAGGCGCACGGCACCGGCACCGCGCTGGGCGACCCGATCGAGGCCCAGGCGCTGCAGGCCACCTACGGCGTGGACCGGGACCCGGAGCGGCCGCTGCTGCTCGGCTCCGTGAAGTCCAACATCGGCCACACGCAGTCCGCCGCGGGCGTCGCCGGCGTCATGAAGATGGTGCTGGCCCTGCGAAACCGCGTGCTGCCGCCCACGCTGCACGCCGGGACACCGTCCTCGCACATCGACTGGAGCGCGGGCACCGTGCAGCTGCTGCACGAGGCCCGGCCGTGGGAGACGGGGGAGCGGGTGCGCCGCGCCGCCGTGTCGTCGTTCGGCATCAGCGGCACCAACGTCCACCTCGTGCTGGAGGAATCGCCGGCCGTGCCGGCACCGGACGAGCGTGCGCCCGTGCCGGTTCCGGCCTTGCTGCCGCTCGTGCTGTCGGCGCGGTCCGCGCCCGCGCTGCGTGAGCAGGCCGCCCGCCTGGTCGGCTGGAACGCGGACCCGGTCGACGTCGGCTACTCGCTGGTGACGTCGCGGTCGCTGTTCGAGCACCGGGCCGTGGTCCTCGACCGCGACGCCCTGGAAGGCTACGCCCGCGGCGGGGCCACGACCGAGGTGGTCGAGGGCGTCGCGGACGTCGAGGGCCGGACCGTGTTCGTGTTCCCGGGCCAGGGCTCGCAGTGGGCCGGCATGGGAGCGCGGCTGCTCGACGAGTCGCCCGTGTTCGCGGAGCACATCCACGCGTGCGCCGCCGCGCTGTCGGAGTTCACGGACTGGTCCCTGCTGGACGTGCTGCGCCAGGCGGAGGGTGCGCCGGGCCTGGAGCGCGTCGACGTCGTACAGCCCGCGTCGTTCGCGGTGATGGTGGCACTGGCGGCGCTGTGGCGCTCGCAGGGCGTGCACCCGGACGCCGTGGTCGGACACTCCCAGGGCGAGATCGCCGCGTCCGTGGTCGCCGGTGCGCTGTCCCTCGGAGACGGTGCCCGCGTGGTCGCCCTGCGCAGTCAGGCCATCGCCCGGCGGCTGGCGGGCAGGGGCGGCATGATGTCGGTGCCGCTGCCCGCGGACCGCGTCGAGCCGCTGCTGCCTTCCGACGGTACGGTGCAGATCGCGGCCGTCAACGGGCCGGGTTCCGTGGTCGTGGCCGGTGCTCCCGCCGCGCTGGACACGCTGTTCGACACCCTGGCCGCGGACGGCGTCCGGGTGCGGAAGATCGCCGTGGACTACGCCTCGCACTCCGCCCAGGTCGAGGACATCCGGGAGGAGCTGCTCGAACTCCTCGCCCCGATCCGGCCGCGGACCGCCGAGGTCCCGTTCTACTCCACCGTGACGAGCGAGTGGCTCGACACCACGGTCATGGACGCCGGCTACTGGTACCGAAACCTGCGTGGCACCGTGCACTTCGGGCCGGCCGTCACCACTCTGCTCGGCGAGGGCCACCGCGCGTTCATCGAGTGCAGCGCGCACCCGGTGCTGCGGATGGGCATCGCCGAGGCGGTCGACGCGGCCGGCGTGCGAGCCGTGGTGACCGGCACACTGCGCCGCGAAAGGGGCGGCCTGGACCGCGTCCTCACGTCCTTCGCCGAGGCGTTCGTCCGCGGCGTCGACGTGGACTGGGCCGCCCTGTACCAGGGCGGTCGCCGGACCGACCTGCCCACCTACGCGTTCCAGCACGAACGCCTGTGGATCCCGGTGCCGTCACCCGTGGTGCCCGGCGGTACGGACCCGGTCGAGGCGGACTTCTGGCAGGCCGTCGAGAGCGGCGACCTGGCCTCGCTCACCACCGAACTCGCCGTGGACGAGGAGGCCCTCGCGGCCGTGCTGCCCGGCCTGTCGGCATGGCGTGGCCGCCGCCGCGAGGAGACCCTCGTGGACGCCTGGCGCTACCGCGTGGCGTGGACGCCGGTCAGCACGGGCACCGCCGCGCTGACCGGACGCTGGCTCGTGGTCACCGCCGACGGCGTCGCCGACGAGGACGTGCTCTCCGCGCTGAGCGCGCACGGTGCCACGCCGGAGCGGCTGGTCCTCGACGCCGCCTGTGCCGACCGGGCCGTGCTCGCCGCACGCCTCGACGGCCTCGACGGCATCGACGCGGTCACGGGTGTGGTGTCGCTGGTGGCGGGTGCCGAGCGCCCGCTCGCGGGCCGTTCCGCGACGAACGAGGGTCTCGCGCTGACCGTGGCGCTCGTGCAGGCCCTCGGCGACGCCGGAATCGACGCCCCGCTGTGGTTCCTCACCCGTGCCGCCGTGTCGACGGGCCGCGCCGACGAGGTGCTCAACCCCGGCCAGGCGCAGGTGCTCGGCGTCGGCTGGACCGCCGCGCTCGAGCACCCGCGGCGGATCGGCGGCACGGTGGACCTGCCGGTCGAACTGGACACTCGCGAGGCGGGCCGGCTCGCCGCCGTGCTGTCCGGCGCGACGGGCGAGGACCAGCTCGTCGTGCGTGCCGCCGGCACACTGGCGCGGCGGATCGTGCGTGCGCCGAAGACCGCCGACGGCTCGGGCTGGACCGCCCGCGGCACCGTCCTGGTCACCGGCGGTACCGGCACCCTGGCCCCGCATCTGGCCCGCTGGCTCGCCGGCCGGGGCGCGGAGCGGATCGTGCTCACCAGCCGCCGCGGCCCGGCCGCCCCCGGCGCGGCCGAGCTGGTCGCGGAGCTGACCGAGCGCGGTGCCGCCGCCGAGGTAGTGGCCTGCGACATCACCGACCGCGATGCCGTAGCCGCACTGCTGGACCGGCTGCGTGCGGACGGGCCGCCGCTGCGGACCGTGGTGCACACGGCCGCCGTGATCGAGCTGTGCACCATCGCCGACACCACCCTCGACCAGTTCGAGCGGGTGCTGGACGCGAAGGTGACCGGCGCCAGCATCCTGGACGAGCTGCTCGCCGAGGACGAGCTGGACAACTTCGTGCTCTACTCGTCCACCGCGGGCATGTGGGCCTCCGGCGCGCACGCCGCATACGTCGCGGGCAACGCGTACCTGCACGCCCTGTCCGCGCGCCGCCGTGCCCGCGGGCTGCCGGCGATGTCCCTGTCGTGGGGCATCTGGGCGGACGACAGGAAGCTCGGCCGGGTCGACCCGGAACAGATCGTGCGCAGCGGCCTCGTGTTCATGGAGCCGCCGCTCGCGCTGACGGCCCTGCGCAACGCCCTCGAGGGGGACGACACCGCACTCGCGATCGCCGACATCGACTGGGACCGCTACCACGAGGTGTTCACCTCGACCCGGCCGACGACGCTGTTCGACGAGATCCCCGAGGTCAAGGCACTCACCGAGGTCCGGGAGCAGAACACCGTGACCGGTGGTGCCAGAGGCGGTTTCGCCGCGACGCTGCGGGCGCTGCCCGCCGCCGAGCGGGAGCGTACGCTGCTGGACCTGGTGCGCGGCCAGGCCGCCACCGTGCTCGGCCACACCTCCGGCGACGCGCTCGGCGAGCAGCGGGCGTTCCGCGACGCCGGCTTCGATTCCGTGACCGCGATCGACCTGCGGACCCGGATCGCCGACGCCACCGGCCTCACGCTGCCCACCACCATCGTCTTCGACTACCCGAACCCGGTCGCGCTGACCGAGTTCCTGCTGGCGGAGATCGCCGGCGACGCGCCCGCGGCCACGAGCGCCGCCGCCGCGGCCGCGCCGGACGAGCCCATCGCCATCATCGGCATGAGCTGCCGCTACCCGGGCGGGGCCGACTCGCCCGAGGACCTGTGGCGGCTGGTCACCGAGGGCGTCGACGCGATCGGCGGTTTCCCCGCGGACCGCGGTTGGCCCGCGGACGAGCTTTACGACCCGGACCCCGACCGCGCCGGCAAGACCTACTCGGTGCAGGGCGGCTTCCTGAGGGACGCCGCGGAGTTCGACGCGGACTTCTTCGGCATCTCACCGCGTGAGGCGCTGGCCATGGACCCGCAGCAGCGGCTGCTGCTGGAGACGGCGTGGGAGGCCTTCGAACGCGCCGGTCTCGACCCGCACGGTCTGCACGGCAGCCTCACCGGCACGTTCATCGGAGCCAGCTACCAGGACTACACCGCGTCGGTGTCGCGCACCGCGGACAGCTCCGAGGGCCACATGGTCACCGGCTCACTGGGCAGCGTCCTGTCCGGCCGCCTGGCGTACCTGCTCGGCCTGGAGGGTCCGGCCGTCACGCTGGACACCGCCTGCTCGTCGTCGCTGGTGGCGATCCACCTCGCCGCGCAGTCGCTGCGCACCGGGGAGAGCACACTGGCGCTGGCCGGCGGCGTGAGCATCATGTCCAATCCGGGCGCGTTCATCGGGTTCTCCCGGCAGCGGGCGCTCGCCGTGGACGGGCGCTGCAAGGCGTACTCCGACGACGCCGACGGCATGACCCTCGCCGAGGGCGTCGGCGTGGTCCTGCTGGAGAAGCTGTCCGACGCGCAGGCCAACGGCCACCAGGTGCTCGCCGTGCTCAAGGGCTCGGCGGTGAACCAGGACGGCGCGTCCAACGGCCTGACCGCGCCGAACGGACCCGCGCAGCAGCGGGTCATCCGCGCGGCGCTGGCCAACGCCCGGCTGACGGCGTCCGAGGTGGACGCGATCGAGGGTCACGGCACCGGCACCGCGCTCGGTGACCCGATCGAGGCGCAGGCACTGTTCGGGACCTACGGCCGCGAGCGCGACCCGGAGCGGCCGCTGCTTCTCGGCTCCGTGAAGTCCAACATCGGCCACACCCAGATGGCCTCCGGCGTGGCCAGTGTGATCAAGCTCGTGCTCGCCATGCAGCGGGGCGTACTGCCGCGGACCCTGCACGCGGAGACGCCGTCCACGCACGTCGACTGGTCCAGCGACGCCATCGGCCTGCTGACCGAGCAGGTGCCGTGGCCCGAGACGGGCCGGCCCCGCCGCGCCGCCGTGTCGTCGTTCGGGCTCAGCGGCACGAACGCGCACGCGATCCTGGAACAGGCGCCGGTCGCGCAGGAGCCCGGCGCGCCCCGCGTCGACGGCGTGCTGCCGTTCGTCCTGTCCGGCCGGACCGACGCCGCGCTGCGGGCGCAGGCCGGGCGTCTGCTCGATCTCCTGCGCACGCGGCCCGACACGCACCCGACCGACCTCGCGTACTCGCTGGCGACCGGCCGCGCGGCGTTCGAACGGCGCGCCGCCGTCGTCGCGACGGACCTGGCGGAGCTGGGCAGCGGCCTGACGGCCGTGCGGGACGGAACGCCGGGCGCGGGGGTGCTGCGTGGCTCGGTGGAGCGGGGCGGCCTGGCCGTGCTGTTCACGGGCCAAGGCGCGCAGCGCAGCGGCATGGGCCGCGAACTGTACGAGCGCTTCCCTGCGTTCGCCGACGCCCTCGACGAGGTGCTGCTCCACCTCGACAACGAGCTGGACCGTCCGCTGCGGGATGTCATGTGGGCGGACGACGCCACCGAGCTGGACCGCACCGGCTACACCCAGCCGGCGCTCTTCGCGGTGGAGGTGGCCCTGTACCGGCTCGTGGAGTCCTGGGGCGTGCGGCCGGACCACGTCGCCGGCCACTCGGTCGGCGAGCTCGTCGCCGCGCACGTCGCCGGAGTGCTGTCGCTGGCCGACGCCACCAAGCTCGTCGCCGCGCGCGGCCGGCTGATGCAGGCGCTGCCCGAGGGCGGTGCGATGGTCTCCGTCCGGGCGTCCGAGGCGATCGTCGCGCCGCGCCTCGACGAGCGGCGCGTGTCCATCGCCGCGATCAACGGTCCGGAGTCCGTGGTGATCGCCGGCGACGAGGACGTGGTGCTTGCGCTGGCCGAGGGCTTCGAGGCCGACGGGTACCGTACGCGGCGGCTGCGGGTGAGCCATGCCTTCCACTCCCCGCGCATGGACGCGGTGCTCGACGACTTCCGCCGGGTCGCGGGGACCCTGACGTACCAGCCGCCGCGCATCCCCGTCCTGTCCAACGTGACCGGCGAGCCGGTCACCGCGGGGCAGGTCTGCGACCCCGAGTACTGGGTGCGGCACGTGCGCGCGGCGGTGCGGTTCGCCGACGGCGTCACATGGCTGGCCGGGCACGGCGTGCGCGCCTTCCTGGAGCTCGGCCCGGACGCGGTGCTGACCGGCATGGCGCAGGAGAGCCTGCCCGAGGACGGAGTGGCGGTCGTCGCGTCGCAGCGGCGCGACCGCTCCGAGACCTCCGCCGTCGCCACGGCCGTCGCGGCCCTCCACGCGCACGGCGTCCCCGTCGACTGGACGGCGTTCTTCGCGGACACCGGCGCCCGCCGGATCGACCTGCCGACCTACGCGTTCCAGCACGAGCGCTTCTGGCCGGAGCAGGACGTCAACGCGGCGCCGCGGCCCGGCGACACCGTCGACGCCACGTTCTGGGCGGCCGTGGAGGAGGCCGACGTCGACTCCCTCACCACCGCCCTCGGTCTGCCCGCCGACACCGTCTCGGCGATGGTGCCGGCGCTGTCGACCTGGCGTCGCCGCCGCGACGAGGAGTCCGCCGTGGACTCCCTGCGCTACCGCGTCGTGTGGGCGCCGATGCCCAGCGGCTCCCCGTCGCTCGGCGGCACCTGGCTGGTGCTCGCGCCCGGCGACTCGGAGTGGGTCACCGCCGCCATCGGCGGTCTCGTCGCCGCCGGGGCGGACACCGTCCGGCTCGACGTCACGGAGCCCGACCGGGCCGCGCTCGCCGACGCGCTGCGCGACCAGGCCGCCGGGGGCGGCTTCGCGGGCGTGGTGTCGCTGCTGTCGGCTGCCGCGTCCGGCGACGGCGAGGTGCCCGCGGGCCTGGCGCTGACCACCGTCGCCGTGCAGGCGCTCGGCGACGCCGGGATCACCGCGCCCTTGTGGTGCGTCACGCGGCACGCCGTCGCCGTCGACAGCACGGAGATCCCCGACCCCGCCCAGGCCGCGGTGTGGGGCCTCGGCCGGGTGGCGGCGCTGGAGCAGCCCGCGACCTGGGGCGGTCTCGTCGACCTGCCGGCACGACTGGACGCTGTCACCGCACAGAGGCTCGGCGGAGTCCTCGCCGGGGCCGGAGAGGACCAGGCCGCCGTGCGCGCGGCGGGTGCGTTCGCCCGCAGGCTCGCCCACGCAGCCTCCGGCACCGGCCGGCCGTACCGCCCCCGCGGCACCGTGCTCATCACGGGCGGTACCGGCGGCATCGCCGGGCACCTGGCGCGCTGGCTGGCCGGGGCCGGAGCCGAGCACCTCGTGCTGACGAGCCGACGCGGTCCGGACGCACCCGGCGCCGTGGAGCTCGCCACGGAGCTGGAGGCGCTCGGCGCGCGGGTCACCGTCGCCGCGTGCGACGCCGGTGACCGCGAGGCGCTGGCCGCGCTGCTCGCCGACGTGACGCCCACGGCTGTCTTCCACGCTGCAGGGGTGCTGGCCGACGGCGTGCTGGACGCGCTCACGCCGGAGTCGTTCGCGACCGTGCTGCACGCCAAGGCGACGGCGGCCCGGAACCTGGACGAGCTCACCGCGGGACTGGAACTCGACGCGTTCGTGCTGTTCTCGTCCACCGCCGGCACGATCGGCGCGCCGGGGCAGGCGAACTACGCCGCCGCGAACGCCTGGCTGGACGCCTTCGCCGCGTGGCGGCGGGCGCAGGGCCGGGTCGCGACCTCGATCGCGTGGGGCCCGTGGGCCGACGCGGGCATGGTCGCCGACGGCGGGCTGGCCGCGCGGGTACGGCGCGGCGGGTTCGAGCCGCTGCGTCCGCGGACGGGTGTCGACGCCCTGCGCCGGGCCGTCGAGCTGGACGACGTGGCGGTGGTCGTCGCCGATGTCGACTGGGCGACGTTCGTGCCCGCGTTCGCGCTGATGCGGCCCACCCGGCTGGTCGAGGACCTGCCGGCGGTCAGGGCGCTGCGTACGGGCCCGGCCGTCGAGCGGCCGTCGGCGTCCGGCCTGCGCGCGGACCTGTCGGGCCGCAAGGAGAGCGACCGCAGGAAGGTGCTGCTGGAGCTGGTGCGGGCGCAGATCGCCGCCGTGCTCGGGCACTCCGGCACCGGCCGGATCGAGCACGACCGCGCGTTCCGGGACCTGGGCTTCGACTCGGTGACGACGCTGGAGTTGCGCAACGGTCTGGCCGCGGCGACCGGCACCACACTGCCCGCCTCAATCGTCTACGACCATCCGACGCCGACGGACCTGGTGGACTTCCTGCTCGCCGAGATCCTCGGGAACGCGGAGGTGCCGGCGGCCGTGGCCACGACGCGCCCCGCGGACGACGAACCGATCGCCATCGTCGGCATGGCCTGCCGCTTCCCGGGCGGCGTCAACTCGCCCGAGGAGCTGTGGGAGCTCGTCGCCGGCGGCCAGGACGGCATCGGGGCGTTCCCCACGGACCGCGGCTGGGACCTGGCCGCCCTCGCGGCGGGTGCGGCGGCCAGCATGGAGGGTGGTTTCCTCGATGGCGCCGCCGACTTCGACGCGGCGTTCTTCGGCATCTCGCCGCGCGAAGCCCTGGCGATGGACCCGCAGCAGCGGCTGCTGCTGGAGGCGGCGTGGGAGGCGGTGGAGCGCGCCGGCATCGACCCCACCGCACTGCGCGGCTCGCAGACCGGGGTGTTCGTCGGCACCAACGGGCAGGACTACCTGACCGTCCTGCGGACCGCCACCGAGGACGTGCGCGGTCACGCCGCCACCGGCAACACGGCGAGCATCCTGTCCGGCCGGCTGTCGTACACGCTGGGTCTTCAGGGCCCGGCCGTGACCGTCGACACGGCGTGCTCCTCGTCGCTGGTGTCGATGCACTGGGGCACGCGCGCGCTGCGCTCCGGCGAATGCTCGCTCGTGCTGGCGGGTGGCGTGTCCGTGATGTCCACACCGGACTCGATCATGGAGTTCACCACACAGGGCGGCCTGTCGCCGACCGGTCGGTGCCGGTCGTTCGCCGACGACGCGGACGGCACCGCCTGGGCCGAGGGCGTCGGCGTCCTGGTGCTGGAGCGGCTGTCCGACGCGCGGGCCAACGGCCACCACGTGCTGGGCCTGGTGCGCGGCACCGCCATCAACCAGGACGGCGCGTCCAACGGTCTGACCGCGCCCAGCGGCCCGTCGCAGCAGCGGGTCATCCGCGCCGCGCTCGCCGACGCCGGTCTGTCCATGAGGGACGTGGACGCGGTCGAGGCGCACGGCACCGGCACCTCGCTCGGCGACCCGATCGAGGCGCACGCACTGCAGGCCACCTACGGCCGGGACCGCGAGACGCCGCTGCTGCTCGGCTCCGTGAAGTCGAACATCGGTCACACCCAGGCCGCTGCGGGTGCGGCCGCCGTCATCAAGATGGTCATGGCGATGCAGCACGGCATCGTGCCGCCGACCCTGCACGCGGACCCGCCGTCCTCACACGTCGACTGGTCGGCCGGCGCGGTCGAACTCGTCACCGACTCGACCGCGTGGCCGGAGACCGGCTGCCCGCGCCGGGCCGGAGTGTCGGCGTTCGGCATCTCCGGCACCAACGCGCACGTGGTCGTCGAGCAGGCACCGGAGGCGGAGCCGGCCGCCCGCTCCGTCAGCCCGGAGATCCTGCCGTGGCCGGTGTCGGCGCGCACCCGCGAGGCGCTGGACGCGCAGCGCGGGCGGCTGGAAGCCTTCGTCACCGACCACGAGCGGGTCGACGTGGCGTGGTCGCTGGTCAGCACCCGCGCCCACCTCGCCCACCGCGCGGTGCTGCTGTCCGCACCCGACGGTGTCGTGGAGACGGTCACCGGCACGGCACGCGGCGGCGCACTGGCGGTCGTGTTCTCCGGTCAGGGTTCGCAGCGGCTGGGCATGGGGCGTGAGCTGTACGCACGGTTCCCGGTGTTCCGGGAGGCGTTCGACGCGGTGGTCACGGAGCTGGAGGCCGACGTCCGTGCCGTGATGTGGGGCTCGGACGCCGACGCCCTGAACGGCACCGGGTGGACGCAGCCGGCGCTGTTCGCGGTGGAAGTGGCGCTGTACCGCCTGATGGAGTCGTGGGGCGTCGAGCCCGGCTTCGTCGCCGGTCACTCCGTCGGTGAGATCACGGCGGCACATGTGGCCGGCGTGCTGACGCTGGCCGACGCGGCGGCACTGGTCTCGGCACGGGCACGGCTGATGGCCGCGCTGCCGGCCGGCGGCGGTATGACGGCGATCGAGGCCGGCGAGGACGAGGTCCGCGCCGAGCTCGTCGACGGTGCGGTGGTCGCGGCCGTCAACGGCCCGCGGGCCGTTGTGGTCGCCGGTGAGACCGAGGCGGTCGCCACGGTGGCGGCGCGGTTCACGCGGTCCCGTGAACTGCGGGTGTCGCACGCGTTCCACTCACCGCTCATGGACCCGATGCTGGCCGAGTTCCGCTCCGTGGTCGAAGGCTTGTCCTTCGCCCCGGCGCAGATTCCGGTGGTGTCCAACGTGTCCGGCGGTATCGCCGGCGACGAGCTGGCCACGCCGGAGTACTGGGTCCGGCACGTCCGCGAGGCGGTGCGGTTCGGCGACGGCGTGGCGACGCTGCTCGACGCGGGCGTGACGGCCCTGCTCGAACTCGGCCCGGACGGCGTGCTCTCCGCGATGGCGGCCGAGACCGTGCTGGAGCGTGGCGCCGAGGCCACCCTTGTGGCGGCGCTGCGTCGCGACCGGGGCGAGGAACGCGCTGTCGTCACGGCGCTGGCGCGCCTGTACGCGCAGGGTGTCGACATCGACTGGACGGCGTACTTCGCCGGCAGCGGCGCACGCACCATCGACCTGCCCACCTACGCGTTCCAACGCGAGCGGTTCTGGCCGACGGCGGCGCCCGTCACCGCGGCCGATCCCGTGGACGCGGAGTTCTGGGCGGCGGTCGAGCGTGCCGACCTCGACACCCTGGCATCGGCCCTGGAACTCCAAGGCACCGAGCTCTCCGCGGTGGTGCCGGCGCTGTCGCAGTGGCGTCGCCGTCGCCGCGACCGTGCGGCCACGGCCGGCCTGCGCTACCGCGTCGCATGGCGTCCCGTCCGGCACGAACCCGGCGACGGGCGGTGGCTGGCACTTGTGCCGGCCGGCTGGCAGGCGGACGAGACCGTGGCCTCCGTCGTGGCGGCGCTGGACGTGGTGCCCGTGGTGCCGGGCGCGGACCTCCCCGACACCGACGGTTTCGCCGGGATCCTTTCCCTGCTCGCCGCCACCGACAGCGACGACGTCCCCGACGAGGCGTGGCCCGAGGCGCTGCTGGCAGCGTTCGAGGGAACCGGGCTCCCGGTCTGGCTCGTGACGCGCGGGGCCGTCGCCGTCGTCGACGGTGAGCAACCGGTGCCCGCTCGCGCCGCGCTGTGGGGCGCCGGCCGGGTCGCGGCCCTCGACCACGCCGACCGCTGGGGTGGCCTGCTCGACTTGTCCGGCCCGGTGACGACGACCACCGTCGAGCACGTCAGGTCGGCGCTCGGCGGAGCGGAGGACAACGTCGCCGTGCGCGAGCACGGCGTGCTGGGCCGCCGGCTGGTCCGTGCCGCGGGTCTCGCCGCGGAATGGATCGCCACCGGCACGGTGCTCGTCACCGGCGCGGACACCCCCGAAGGTGCGCGCACGGCGCGCTGGTTGGCCGACCGTCGGGTGCCGGGCCTGCTGCTGCTCGGCAGCGACCCCGGCGACCTGGGCGTGCCGGTCACGGCGTCCGATGTGGACCCCGAGGACCGGGACGCGCTGGCCGCGCTGCTCGCCGAGCACACGGTCTCGACGGTTTTCGTCACCGGCGACGCCGGAGCCGACAACCTGGCCGCACTGCTGGACGACACCCCGCTCGACGCGTTCGTGCTGTTCGGGTCGGTCGCCGGTACCTGGGGCGTGCGGGACCGGGCCGGGCAGGCCGCCGCCGACGCGCGGCGCGAGGCCGTCGCCGCCGCGCGACGGGCCCGTGGACTGGCCGGAGTCGCGGTGGCGTGGGGCGCCTGGGCCGGCAGCGAGGGCGACGGGATGGCCCGGCACCTGCACCTCAACGGCCTGCCGGCCATGGAGCCCGGCCGGGCGCTCGCCGCCCTGGACGGCGTGCTCGGCGGCGCCGTCGACGTGACGGTCGCCGACGTGGCATGGGAGACCTTCGCCCCCGCCTTCGCGCGAACCCGGCCCAGCAGGCTGTTCACCGAGCTGCCGGAGGCCGCCGTCGCCGAACCGGCGGGGCACGGTCTGCGCGACCGCCTGCTCACCCTGCCCGAACAGGATCGCGCCCCTGAGGTGCGCACCCTGGTCCGCGACCGGGTGGCCGCGGTGCTCGGCCATGCGGGCGGCACGGCGATCGACCCGGACCTGCCGTTCAAGGACCTCGGCATCGACTCGCTGACCGCGGTGGACCTCCGCGACCAGCTCAGCGAGCTGAGCGGGCTGCCGCTGCCGGCCACCCTGGCCTTCGACCACCCGACGCCGGCCGTGCTGGCCGACCACCTGCTCGCCGAACTGCTCGGCGAGCGGACCGAGGACCTCGCGCCGGTGCGCGCCGTGGCCGCCGACGACGACCCGGTGGTCATCGTCGGCATGGCCTGCCGCTACCCGGGTGGTGTGGGGTCGCCGGAAGAGCTGTGGGAACTGATCGTCGCGGGCACCGACGCCATCGGCCCCATGCCCACGGACCGCGGCTGGGACCTGGCCGGGCTGTTCGAACCGGGAGCGGAGGGCCGCCCGCGCACGGTGGCACGCGCCGGCGGATTCCTCGCCGAAGCGGCCGACTTCGACCCGGCGGTCTTCGGTATCTCACCGCGCGAGGCGGTCATCATGGACCCGCAGCAGCGGTTGGTGCTGGAGTCGGCGTGGGAAGCGCTGGAGCGAGCCGGCGTCGACCCGGCCGGGCTGCGGGGCTCGGACACCGGCGTGTACGTCGGCGGCATCAGCGGCGACTACCGGCCCGTCGCGGAGGGGCGTGACTGGCAGACCGCGCAGTCGGCGAGCCTGCTGTCCGGCCGCCTCGCCTACACCTTCGGCCTCGAGGGACCGACCGTCTCGGTGGACACGGCGTGCTCGTCGTCCCTGGTCGCGATGCACCTGGCGGCCCAGGCGCTGCGGTCCGGCGAGACGGACCTGGCACTGGCCGGTGGCGTGGCGGTGATGTCCACGCCGGTCAACTTCGTGGAGTTCACCGACCTCGGCGCGCTGTCGCCGGACGGCCGCTGCAAGGCGTTCTCCGACGCGGCGGACGGCACCGGCTGGGCCGAGGGCGTGGGCATGGTCGTTCTCGAGCGGCTGTCCGACGCGCGGCGCAGCGGCCACGAGGTGCTGGCGATCCTGCGCGGCTCCGCCATCAACCAGGACGGCGCTTCCAACGGCCTGACCGCGCCGAGCGGCCCCGCGCAGCAACGGGTCGTCCGCCGGGCGCTGGCCGCTGCCGGCCTGGCACCGTCCGACGTGGACGCCGTGGAGGCGCACGGCACCGGCACCAAGCTGGGTGACCCGATCGAGGCGCAGGCGCTGCTGGCGACGTACGGCCGCGACCGGGAACGCCCGCTGCTGCTCGGTTCCGTGAAGTCGAACATCGGCCACACCCAGGCCGCGTCCGGTGTCGCCGGTGTCATCAAGATGGTGCTGGCCATGCGGCACGGCATGCTGCCACGGACCCTGCACGTCGGCGAGCCGTCCTCGCACGTGGACTGGTCGTCCGGTGCGGTGCGGCTCGTCACCGAGGCGGCGGCCTGGCCGGAGACCGATCGGGCTCGCCGCGCGGCGGTGTCGTCCTTCGGCGCCAGCGGCACCAACGCGCACCTGATCCTGGAACAGGCGCCGCCGGCGGCGACCGAGACCGTCTCCGAACGACCGCACGGGGTACTGGCGTTGCCCCTCTCCGCGGTGACCGGTGCGGCACTGCGCGATCAGGCCCGCCGGCTGCTCGACACGGACGTCACTTCGCTGCCGGACCTGGGGCTCTCCCTCGGTACCACCCGCAGCATGTTCGACCGGCGCGCCGCCGTGCTCGCGGCAGACGTCGACACCCTGCGGGCCGGGCTCACCGCCCTCGCCGAGGGCACGCCGTCGGCGGCCGTGCTCACGGATCGCGCCGGCAGCGGCGCAGTGGCGTTCCTGTTCACCGGACAGGGCGCGCAGCGCGCCGGCATGGGCCGTCGCCTGTACGAGCTGTACCCGGTGTTCGCCGAAGCGTTCGACGCGGTCGTCGCGGAGCTGGACCCGCATCTGGCACAGCCGCTGCGGCAGGTGATGTGGGACGGCACGGACGGCGCGCTCGACCGCACGGAGTTCACCCAGACCGCGCTGTTCGCGCTGGAGGTGGCCCTGTACCGGCTGGTGGAGTCGTGGGGCATCAAGCCCGACTTCCTGGCCGGGCACTCCGTCGGCGAGCTGGCTGCGGCCCACGTGGCCGGTGTGTTCTCGCTGGCCGATGCGGCGGCGCTGGTCGCTGCCCGCGGGCGGCTGATGGAGGCGCTGCCGACCGGCGGCGCGATGGTCTCCGTGCAGGCGTCCGAGGACGAGGTGATCCCGCTGCTCACCGATGCCGTGTCCATCGCGGCCGTGAACGGCCCCGAGGCGGTGGTGATCGCCGGTGACGCCGACGCGGCCGACGCGGTCGCCGCGCACTTCGCGCGCCGGGGACGCAGGACCAGGCGGCTCAACGTCAGCCACGCGTTCCACTCCCCGCACATGGACGCGATGCTCGCCGACTTCGAGCGCCTCGCCCACCAGGTGACCTACCACGTTCCGACGATCCGGCTGGTCTCCACGCTCACCGGCGTGGTCGTCGAGCCGGGGAACCTCGTCACCGACCCGGCGTACTGGGTACGGCACGTCCGCGACGCGGTCCGGTTCGCCGACGGCGTGCGGACCTTGCTGGCCCGCGGCGTCACGACGTTCCTGGAGATCGGCCCCGACGGTGTGCTCACCGCGATGGCGCAGGACACCATCGCGATGAACGGCGCGGGACCGGTCGCGGTGGCCTCGCTGCGCCGCGACCGGGACGAGGACGCGGCGCTGGCCGCGGCAGTCGGCACGCTGTTCACGCGGGGCGTGCGCGTCGACTGGGCCGCCGTGCACGCCGGCGCCCGGAGGATCGGGCTGCCCACCTACCCCTTCCAGCACGAGAGGTTCTGGCCGGAGACCACGCCGACCACGACGTCGCCAGTCGGCCGACCGGACGACGACGGGTTCTGGGCTGCCGTTCAGGACACCGACCTCGAAGCGCTGGAGTCCATGCTCGACGTCGACGGCGAGGCGCTGGCGAAGGTCATGCCGAAGCTGCTCGACTGGCGGCGCGCGAGGGACGAGCAGTCCACGGTGGACAGCTGGCGGCACCGGATCGCCTGGCGCCCCGTCGCCGGACGCCGTACCGCCGTCACGGGCACGTGGCTCGCGGTGCTGCCGGCCGACCGGGTCGGCGACGCCTGGGCGGACACCGTGGTCGGCGCGCTCGGCCCGGACACGGTCCGGGTCGAGATCGGCGACACCGATCGCGAGCGGGTGGCCGTACGGCTGCGTGAGGCCGTGGACGGCACGCGGGTCGCGGGCGTCCTGTCGCTGCTGGCGCTGGACGAGACGATCGTCGGCGCCGTACCGAACGGCGCGCTGCTGACCACCGCGCTCGTGCAGGCCCTCGGCGACGCCGGCATCACCGCGCCGCTGTGGTGCGCGACCCGTGGCGCGGTGTCGGTGGACGCCGACGAGCCGTTGACGCACCCGGTGCAGGCGGCGGTGTGGGGCCTCGGGCGCGTCGTGGCTCTCGAACACCCCGATCGCTGGGGCGGTCTCGTGGACCTGCCGTCCCTTCTGGACGGGGCCACGGCGACCCGGCTGCCGGGTGCGCTGTCCGGTGAGGGCGGTGAAAACCAGGTCGCGGTGCGGCCGGGCGCGGTGTTCGGCCGCCGGCTCGTGCCGGCGGCGGCGGCCGACCCGGGCCGCCTGTGGACGCCGGACGGCACGGTCCTGGTGACCGGCGGCACCGGAGCGCTGGCCGCGCACGTCGCCAGGTCGCTCGCCGCGGCGGGCGTGCCGCACGTGCTGCTCGCCGGCCGTCGCGGCGAGGCCGCGCCGGGTGCCGCCGAACTGCGGGCGGAACTGGAGGGCCTCGGCACGCAGGTCACCGTCGCGGCGTGCGATGTGGCCGACCGGGCCGGCCTGGCCGCGCTGCTGGACGGTATCCCGGCCGAACACCCGCTGACCGCGGTCGTGCACACGGCGGGCGTGCTGGACGACGGCGTCGTCGACGCCCTGACGCCGGACCGCTTCCAGGACGTGTTCCGCGCCAAGGTGACCTCGGCGCTACTGCTCGACGAGCTGACGCGTGATCTCGACCTGACCGGATTCGTGCTGTTCTCGTCGGCATCGGGCGCGGTGGGCAACCCCGGCCAGGCCAACTACGCCGCCGCGAACGCCGTGCTGGACGCGCTGGCCGAGCAGCGCCGGTCGAAGGGACTCCCGGCCACGTCGATCGCGTGGGGCGCCTGGGACGGCGGCGGCATGGCCGCCACCGCACGTGCCGAGGAGGGCGCGCAGCGCACCGGCGTCGGCGCGATGGACCCGGCGCTGGCCGTGACGGCGCTGCGGCAACTCGTCGCGGAGCCGGTGGCGGCCGCGGTGGTGGCCCGAGTGAGCGCCGCGGCGTTCCTGCGCGGCGCCACGGGGTCCCGCCTGCGGACGTTGCTCCAGGAACTGCCCGGCGGCGAGGGCCACGGCACCCCGGCGCGGCGGCAGGAGGAGGCGCCGCGGCTGCTGACGCGGCTCGCCGGCCTGACGCCGGTGCGGCGCCGTGAGCAGGTGCTGCGGCTGGTGCAGGACAGCGCGTCCGCGGTGCTCGGCCACGCCGACGCCGAGCTGGTCGGACCCGACAGGGCGTTCCGTGACATGGGCTTCGACTCGCTGAGCGGCGTCGAGTTGCGCAACCGGCTCACCGCCGCGACCGGGCTGACCCTGCCGTCCACGCTGGTGTTCGACCAGCCGACGCCCTCGGCGATGACCGTGTACCTGCTCGACGAACTCGGGCTGGACGAGGAGACCGACGGCGCCGTGGCCGACGGCGACGAGGTGGCCGTCCGTTCGCTGCTCGCCTCCGTGTCGCTCGCCCGGCTCCGCGAGATCGGCGTGCTGGAACCCCTGCTGCAACTGACCGGCCGCGGCACCCAGCCGGCTGACAGCGGCGAACCGGACGACGCCGCCGAGCAGGTGGACGTCGACGAGATGACCGTGGACGACCTGGTCCGAGCCGCGCTGGACGGCTCGTCCGATCTGACGGTCGACTGAGGGAGGGAAGATCCGGTGTCTACACCCAAGGACAGCACCGACAAGGTCGTCGAGGCGTTGCGGGCGGCCGTGAAGGAGACCGAGCGGCTGCGCAGGCAGAACCAGCGGCTGGTCTCCGCCACCACCGAGCCGATCGCGATCGTCGGTATGGCGTGCCGGTTCCCGGGCGGCGTCACCTCGCCCGAGGACCTGTGGCGGCTCGTCGCCGCCGGCGACGACGCCATCACGCCGATCCCCGCCGACCGTGGCTGGGACATCGGGGAACTGGCGGTCGGCGACACCACGCTGCTCGGCGGGTTCCTGCCGGATGCCGCCGACTTCGACGCCGCCTTCTTCGGCATATCGCCGCGCGAGGCGCTGGCGATGGATCCGCAGCAGCGGCTGCTGCTGGAGACCTCGTGGGAGGCGCTGGAACGAGCCGGCGTCGACCCGGCGTCGCTGCGCGGCAGCCGGACCGGCGTGTTCGTCGGCACCAACGGCCAGGACTACGCCTACCTGATGGTGCGCTCTGCCGCGCAGAGCACGGGTGAGGTGGGCACCGGCATAGCGGCGAGCGCGATGTCCGGCCGGCTCTCCTACACGCTGGGCCTCGAGGGGCCGGCGATCACGGTGGACACGGCGTGTTCGTCGTCGCTGGTGGCACTGCACTGGGCGGCGCGGGCGCTGCGCGCCGGCGAGTGCACGCTGGCGCTGGCCGGCGGTGTGAACGTGATGAGCACGCCGGGCGCGCTGGTGGAGTTCTCCAAGCAGGGCGGCCTCGCCCCGGACGGGCGCTGCAAGGCGTTCGCCGACGAGGCCGACGGCACCGGCTGGGCCGAGGGCGCCGGCATGCTTCTGCTGGAGCGGCTGTCCGACGCCCGCCGCAACAACCACCCGGTGCTCGCGGTGGTGCGCGGCTCGGCCGTCAACCAGGACGGCGCGTCCAACGGCTTCACCGCGCCGAGCGGGCCGTCGCAGCAGCGAGTGATCCGCGCGGCGCTGGCCGACGCCCGGCTCACCGAGAACGACGTCGACGCCGTGGAGGCGCACGGCACGGGCACCGCGCTCGGCGACCCGATCGAGGCGCAGGCGCTGCTGGCGACGTACGGCCGCGACCGGGAACGCCCGCTGCTGCTGGGTTCCGTGAAGTCGAACATCGGGCACACACAGGCCGCCGCGGGCGTCGCAGGCGTGATCAAGATGGTTCAGGCGATGCGGCACGGCGTGCTCCCGCGCACCCTGCACGCGCGCAATCCGTCATCGCACGTGGACTGGTCGGCGGGCTCGGTCGAGCTGCTGACCGAGGAAGTGCCCTGGCCGGATACGGGACGGCCCCGCCATGCCGCCGTGTCGTCGTTCGGCATCTCCGGCACCAACGCGCACACCGTCCTGGAGCAGGCGCCCGAGCCGGCGCCGGCCGAGCAGGGCCCGGTGCGCGACGCGGTGGTGCCGTGGGTCGTGTCCGGTCGGACACTGCCCGCACTGCGGGACCAGGTCGCGCGGCTGGTCGCGAACGTCGCGGTGACGACGAGCGCCGCCGACGTGGCCGCAGTGCTGGCCACCGGCCGTACCGCCCACGAACACCGTGTCGCCGCCGTCGGCCGGGACACCACGGACCTCGCGGCGGCGCTGTCGGCGTGGGCGTCGGGCGACCCCGCGCCGGGCGTGGTGTCGGACACAGCCGCGCGGACGGGGAAGCTGGCCGTGCTGTTCACCGGCCAGGGCGCGCAGCGGCTCGGCATGGGCCGCGAACTGCACGCCCGGTTCCCGGCGTTCGCCAGGGCCTTCGACGAGGTCGCCGCCGAGCTGGACCACCATCTGCCCGGCTCGGTCCGTGACGTCCTCTGGGGTACCGACGCCGACACCCTGAACAGCACGAACTGGTCGCAGCCCGCCCTGTTCGCCGTAGAGGTGGCGCTCCACCGGCTCGTCGAGTCCTGGGGCGTGCAGGCCGACCTCGTCGCCGGCCACTCGCTCGGTGAGATCACCGCCGCGCACGTGTCCGGGGTGCTGAGCCTCGCCGACGCGTGCCGACTGGTCGCCGCCCGCGCCGTGCTGATGGGTGCGCTGCCGGACGGCGGCGCGATGCTCGCCGTGGCGGCGACCGAGGAGGAGGTCGCGTCGCTGCTGGACGCAGCGGTGTCGGTGGCGGCGGTCAACGGCCCGACGGCGGTGATCGTCGCCGGCGCCGAGGACGCGGTCGAGCGGGTCGCCGGCGCGGCCGACGAGCGCGGCTGGAAGCACAAGCGGCTCACGGTGTCGCATGCCTTCCACTCGGCACTCATGGACCCGATGCTGAGCGACTTCGCCGACGCCATCGCGGACATCGAGTTCGGCGACGCGCGGATCCCGCTGGTGTCGTCCGTGACCGGCGGCGTCGCGGAGGCGGCGCAGATCCGGGACGCCGCCTACTGGGTGGCGCACGTGCGACGACCGGTCCGGTTCGCCGACGGCGTGCGCGCGTTGCTCGCCGCCGGGGCGACGACCTTCCTGGAGCTGGGACCCGACGCAACGCTGTGCGCGATGGTGCAGGACACCGCGCCGGATCCCGTCACCGCCATCCCCGTGCTGCGTGCGGGCCGCGACGAGGAGACCACCGTGGTGAGCGCGCTCGCGAGACTGTCCGCACGCGGCGAGCACGTCGCGTGGGACGCGTTCTTCGCGCCGCTCGGGACACGTCCGGTGGAGCTGCCCACGTATGCGTTCCAGCGCTCCCGGTTCTGGCCGGACGGCGGTGTGGGCGGCGACGTCGCGTCTGTCGGCCAGTCGGCGCTCGGCCACGCGCTGCTCGGTTCGTCCGTGGAACTGGCCGGCGACGGCGGTGTGGTGCTCACCGGCCGGCTCTCGCCGGCCACCCAGCCGTGGCTCGCGGACCACGTCATCCTGGGCCGGATCCTGTTCCCCGGCACAGGCTTCGCGGAGCTGGCGCTGCGCGCCGCCGACGAGGTCGGCGCGGATCTCGTCGAAGAGCTGACGCTGTCGGTGCCGTTGGAGCTGTCCCGGCACGGCGCCGTCGCCGTCCAGGTGCGGGTGGGCGCGGGTGACGAGGACGGCCGCCGGTCGGTGGGCATCTACTCCCGCGACGCCGAACACGCCGGCGAATGGCTCCAGCACGCCGCGGGCACGCTCGGGACCGGAAGCCCTGACGCCGGCACCGACTTCGCGTCGGCGTGGCCGCCGCCGGGCACCGATCAGGTCGACCTGGCCGGCTTCTACGACCGTGGTGACTACGGGCCGGCCTTCCAGGGCCTGCGCGCGGTGTGGCGGCGGGACGGCGAGGCGTTCGCGGAGGTGGCACTGCCGGCCACGGGCCGTGGTGCGGACCGGATGGGCATGCACCCGGCGCTGCTGGACGCCGTGCTGCATGCCGTCGGCTGGGTCGAGTCCCCGGACGGCGGCCGTGGCGTACTGCCGTTCTCGTGGGAGGACGTGGCCCTGCATCGCACGGGCGCGACCACGCTGCGCGTTCGGCTCACCCGCGGCGGCCAGGGGGCCGTCGGCATCGAGGCCGTGGACGGCGCGGGCCGGCCGGTGGTGACCGTGGGCAGGCTGGTGCTGCGTGCGCCGTCGGAGGAGGACACCGCGCGACGCCCCGACTGGCTGTTCCGCGTCGACTGGACACCGTTCGCCGTACGGCCGGTGACCGGTGCTTTCGTGGTGCTCGGCGCGGACCCGGGCGGACTCGCCGGCGCGGTGCGGTACGACACCGTCGACGCCGCGCTCGCCGCCGGACCGGACGTGGTCTTCGCGCCGGTCACGGGCGCCGACGTGCTCGATGCGACGACGCGGGCGCTCGGCCTGGTCCAGGAGTGGCTCGCCGACCGGCGCGCCGAGGACGTGCCGCTGGTGTTCGTGACCGACGGCGCGGTGTCCGGCGCGGACGTTCCGGCCGCCGCCGTGGGGGGTCTGGTGCGGACCGCACAGGCCGAGCACCTGGGACGCTTCCTGCTGCTCGACGCCGCTGCCGATGAGTGGCCGCTGCTCGCGGTGGCACCGGAACTGGTGGCGGCGGGGGAGACCCAAGCCGTCATCGAGGGCGGCACCGTGAAGGTCGGCCGGCTGGCCCGGTTCGCGGGCGCGGAGCGGCCGTCCGAGTGGCACCCCGACGGCACGGTGCTCGTCACCGGCGGCACCGGCGGCCTCGGCGCGCAGCTGGCCCGGCACCTCGTCGCGGAGCACGGCGTGCGCAAGCTGCTGCTCCTCAGCAGGCGCGGCCTCCGGGCGCCCGGCGCGAGCGAGCTGGCGGCCGAGCTCACCGGTCACGGCGCGCACGTCGACATCGTCGCCTGCGATGTCGCGGACCGCGACGCCCTGGCCGCCGTGCTCGAGGGGCGCAGGGTCACCGCCGTGGTGCATGCCGCGGGTCTGCTGGACGACGGCGTCGTCACCACGCTCACCCCGGAGCGGCTCGACGGGGTGCTACGGCCCAAGGTGGACGCCGCACGGCACCTGCACGAGCTGACGGAGGACCTGGACGCGTTCGTCCTGTTCTCCTCCGTCGCGGGTACGCTCGGCAGCCCCGGCCAGGGCAACTACTCCGCCGCGAACGCCGCCCTCGACGCGCTCGCCCGCGAGCGCCGTGCGGACGGTCGGACCGCGCTGTCGCTGGCGTGGGGCCCGTGGACGCAGGACGCCGGCATGACCGGTGCGCTGACCGAGGCCGACCTCAAGCGCATGGCGGATTCCGGCTCCGCGCCGCTCACGGTGCCGCAGGGCCTGGCGCTCTTCGACGCGGCCGTCGCCACCGACGAGCCGGTGCTGGTGCCGCTGGCCGTACGCCCCGGCGCCCGCAGCGGCACCCCCCATCCGCTGCTGCGCGGCCTCGTGCGCACGCGACGCCGACGCCCGTCGGCCCATGCGGCCCCGACGGCGCCGGTCACGGACCGGCTCGCAGGCCTGGACGAGCAGGCGCGCACGCGGTTCGTCCTGGACCTGGTGCGTGCCGAGGTGGCGGCGGTGCTGGCGCACGACTCCACGGACGGCGTCGCCGATGACCGCGAGTTCCGCGACCTCGGCATGGACTCGCTGACCGCCGTGGAGCTGCGCAACCGGCTCACGACGGCCACCGGGCTGCGGATGTCCGCGACCCTGGTGTTCGACTACCCGACGCCCGCCGCGCTCGCGGACCACCTGCTGTCCCGGCTCAGCGGCGCGACGACCGCCAAGGCCCCGGCCCCGAACCCACTGGCGGAGCTGGACCGGCTGGAGTCCGCGCTCGCGGGCGCCGACCCCGACCCGATCACACGCGCCGGCATCACGGCCCGGCTGCGAGGCCTCGCGGCGCAGTGGGCCGGCGTCGACCCGACGCCCGACGCCGAGGCCGTCACGGAACAGATCTCCTCGGCCAGCACCGACGAGATCCTCGCCTTCATCGACCACGAGCTCGGCCGGATCAACGACCGCTGAACTCCCTACATTCCGCACCGAAAGGTAGCCATTTGCGATGGCGGACGACACCAAGCTGGTCGAGTACCTGAAATGGGTGACGGCCGATCTGCACCGGACCCGGCGCCGACTGGAAGAGGCCGAGTCCGGCCACCACGAGCCCGTCGCGATCGTGGGCATGGCCTGTCGGTTACCCGGCGGCGTCACCACCCCCGAGCAGCTGTGGGAGCTGGTCGCCGACGGTCGCGAGGGGATCGTGCCCTTCCCGACCGACCGCGGCTGGGACCTGGACCTGCTCTCGGGCGAGGGCCCCGGCCACAGCGCCACGCTGCGCGGCGGCTTCCTGCACGACGTCGCCGGATTCGACGCTGCCTTCTTCGGCATCTCGCCGCGTGAGGCCGTGGTGCTCGACCCGCAGCAGCGGCTGCTGCTGCAGACGTCGTGGGAGGCGTTCGAGCGGGCCGGCATCGACCCGGCGTCGCTGCGCGGCAGCCGCACCGCGGTGTTCGCCGGCACCGACGGGCAGGACTACGCCTCGCTGGTGCTGGACTCCGTCGAGGACGCGGAGGGGCACGCCGGCACGGGCATCGCGGCGAGCGCGATCGCCGGCCGCCTCTCCTACACGTTCGGCCTCGAGGGCCCCGCGGTCACCGTGGACACCGCCTGCTCGTCGTCGCTGGTGGCACTGCACCTGGCGGCGCAGGCGCTACGGGCCGGGGAGTGCGACCTCGCACTGGCCGGCGGCGTCACGGTGATGTCGACCGCGCTCCGGTTCGCCGGCTTCACCCGCCAGGGAGCGCTCGCGTCGGACGGGCGGTGCAAGGCGTTCGCGGACGCCGCGGACGGCACCGGCTGGTCCGAGGGCGTCGGCATGTTCGTGGTGGAGAAGCTGTCCGACGCTCAGCGGCTGGGCCACCCCGTCTGGGCGGTGGTGCGCGGCTCCGCCGTCAACCAGGACGGCGCTTCCAATGGCTTCACCGCCCCCAACGGGCCGTCCCAGCAGCGGGTCGTCCAGCAGGCGCTGGCCGGCGCCGGCCTGACCGCGGGCGATGTCGACGTGGTCGAGGCGCACGGGACCGGTACCAGGCTCGGCGACCCGATCGAGGCGCAGAGCCTGCTCGCCACCTACGGCCAGGACCGCGAGCGGCCGGTGCTGCTCGGCTCCGTGAAGTCCAACATCGGCCACACGCAGGCCGCGGCCGGCGCGGCCGGCGTCATCAAGATGGTCATGGCGATGCGGCACGGCGTCGTCCCGCAGACGCTGCACGTGGACGCGCCCTCGTCCCACGTGGACTGGACGCAGGGCGCGGTCCGGCTGGCGACGGTCGCCATGCCGTGGCCGGAGACCGGACGCCCGCGCCGGGCCGGTGTGTCGTCGTTCGGCGTGAGCGGCACCAACGCGCACACGATCCTGGAGCAGGCGCCCACGCAGGACCCCGCGGACCCCGCGGAGAGTGCGCCGGAGACCTCGGTGATTCCGTGGGCGCTGTCGGCGAAGACCGCCGCGGCGCTCCGCGATCAGGTGACCGCGTTGGTGGAGCGCGCCCGGCGCGAGCCGGACTGGTGCGCCGCGGACGTCGCCGCGGCGCTTGCCGCCCGAACTCGGTTCGAGCACCGTGTGGTGGCGACCGGCCGCACGCGGCGCGACCTGGCCGACGCGCTCTCCGCGTGGGCCGCCGGCGGCGCGGCGCAGAGCGTCGTGGCCGGCACGGTGCAGCGCGGGCGGCTCGGGATCGTCTTCACCGGCCAGGGCTCGCAGCGCCTGGGCATGGGCCGCGAGTTGTACGAGCGTTTCCCGGTCTTCGCCGAGGCGTTCGACGCCGTCGTCACGGAGCTGGGCACCGAGGTCCGCGACGTGATGTGGGGCTCGGACGCCGAGGCGATCGACCGCACCCGCTGGTCGCAGCCGGCCTTGTTCGCGCTGGAGGTGGCGCTCTACCGGCTGGTGGAGTCGTGGGGCGTGCGACCGGACGCCGTGGGCGGGCACTCGCTGGGGGAGATCACCGCCGCGCACGTCGCGGGCGTGTTGTCGCTGTCCGACGCCTGCCGCCTCGTGACCGCGCGGGCGGAACTGATGGATGCGCTGCCGGAGGGCGGTGCGATGCTCGCCGTCTCGGCGGCGGAGGCCGACGTGGTCGCCGTGCTCGGCGAGGGGGCGGCCGTCGCGGCGGTGAACGGGCCGTCGGCGACCGTCGTCGCGGGCGAGACGGCAGCGGTGGAGCGGGTCGCCGCCGTGGCGGCCGAGAGAGGCTGGAAGCACAAGCGGCTGTCGGTGTCGCATGCATTCCACTCGGCGCTGATGGACCCGATGCTCGACGGCTTCGCCGCCGCCATCGCCGACATCTCGTTCGCGCGGCCGACGGTCGGCCTGGTCTCCGACGCCCCGACCGACCCCGGCTACTGGGTGCGGCACGTCCGCGAGCCGGTCCGGTTCCTGGAGACCGTCACCACCATGGCCGAGGGCGGTGTGACCACGTTCATGGAACTGGGGCCCGACGGCACACTGTCCGCGATGATCGCAGCGACGGTCGATACCGCGGCCACGGTGCCGATGCTGCGGCCGGACCGTCCGGAGGAGGAGTCGGCCGTCACCGCGCTCGCCACCCTGCACACCCGCGGCGTCGCCGTCGATCTGCGTACGGTGCTGCCGTCGGCGCGGCCGGTGGATCTGCCGACCTACCCCTTCCAGAACGTCCGCTACTGGCCACAGGCCCGCTCGGCCGCTGCCGACGTCACCGGCGCCGGTCTCGGCTCGGTGACCCACCCGCTGCTCGGCGCGGCCGTCGAACTCGCCGACGGCGACACCGTGCTGACCGGACGGCTGTCGCTGCGCACGCATCCGTGGCTCGCGGACCACGTCGTGGCCGGCGCCGTCGCGCTCCCGGCCACCGCTTTCGCGGAGTTGGCGTTCCGCGCGGCCGACGAGGCCGGCTGCGACACCGTCGAGGAACTGACCATCGCGGCCCCGCTCGGCCTGCCCGAGACCGGCTCGGTCGCGGTGCAGGTGCGGGTCGCCGCCGCCGACGAGCGGGGACGCCACCGCGTAGGCGTCTTCTCCCGCCAGGACACCATCGGTGCCGCCTGGCTGCCCCATGCCACCGGCACCCTCACGACCCGCGGCGTGACCGGCGCGACCCTGGCGTGGCCGCCGCGTGACGCCGAATCCGTCGACATCGGCGCGCACTACGACGGCTCCGGCTACGGCCCGGCGTTCCAGTGCCTGCGCGAGGTCCGGCGGGCCGGCGACACCGTGTACGCCGAGGTGGCGCTGCCGCATTCGATCGGGGACGCCGCGGACTTCGGCGTGCACCCGGCACTGCTCGACTCGGTGGTGCAGGCGGTGGCGTTCCTGCCGCAAGCCGCCGGCCGTGTGCTGGCGCCGTTCTCGTGGGAGGGCGCCTCGCTGCACGCCTCCGGGCCGGCGCTGCTGCGCGTGGCGATCAGCTCGCTCGGCGGCGACGCCGTCTCCATCAGGGCGGTCGACCCGACCGGCCGTCCCGTGGTGTCGGTGGCGTCGCTGGCGCTGCGTGAGCTCGTCGCCGCCGGGCCGGTGCGGCCGGAGTCCGACTGGCTGTTCCGCCTCGACTGGACGCCGGTCGACGTCGCCCCGGTGCCGGGCAGGCGATGGGCGGTGCTCGGCGCCGACACCCGCGGCCTCGGTGCCGCGCTGGCGCGCGCGGGCTGCGACGTCCTCGGCCGCGGCGACACCGCCGACGCGGTGCTGGCCACGCGGCCCGACCTCGTGGTCGCGCCCGTCAGGGGCGATTCGGTGCAGGACGCCACCGCCTCGGCGCTCGACCTGCTCACGTCCTGGCTGGCCGACGAGCGTGCCGACGATGTGCCGCTCGTGCTGGTCACCTCCGGTGCGGTGACCGGTGCGGACGTGCCCGCGGCCGGGGTGTGGGGTCTCGTGCGGGCGGCCCAGGCGGAGAACCCGGGTCGGTTCCTGCTGCTCGACGTCGACGACACGGAAGCGTCCCGGCTGCTCGTCGCCGCGGCGCCCGGCCTGCTGGACGAGGAGGAGACACAGGCCGTCCTCACGGACGGGGTGGCCGCCGTCGCCCGGCTGGCGAGGTTCGGCAGCGCGCCGGAGCCCCGGACGTGGGACCCGGACGGCACGGTCCTCATCACCGGCGGCACCGGCGGCCTCGGGAGCGCGCTGGCCCGGCACCTCGTCGCGGAACGGGACGTGCGCAAGCTGCTGTTGGTCAGTCGGCGCGGCCCGGAGGCCCCGGGTGCACGGGAGTTGGCGGCCGAGCTCACCGAACAGGGCGCTGACGTCACGCTGGTGGCGTGTGACATGACCGACCGTGACGCGGTGGCCGCCCTCCTGGCCGAGCACCCGGTCCGGGCGGTCGTGCACACGGCGGGCGTGCTGGACGACGGCGTGATCGGCACGCTGACGCCGGACCGGCTGGCGGCCGTGCTGCGGCCGAAGGTGGACGCGGCGCAGCACCTCGACGAACTCGTCGGTGACGTTGACGTGTTCGTGTTGTACTCCTCCCTCTCGGGCGTGATGGGTGGCGCCGGCCAGGGCAACTACGCGGCCGCCAACGCCGCTTTGGACGCCGTCGCGGCCCGGCGCCGAGCCGCCGGGCGTCCCGCGCTGTCGTTGGCGTGGGGCGCGTGGGCGCAGGACGCCGGCATGACGGGAGCGCTGTCGCAGGCCGAGATGCGGCGGATGGCGAACTCGGGTTCGATGCCGCTCACCGTGGCACAGGGCATGGCCCTGTTCGACGCCGCGTCCGCCACCGACGAGGCGCTCCTCGTGCCGCTGGCCGTGAAGCCGGGTGTGCGGGGCGGACCGGCCACGCACCCGATCCTGCGCGGCCTGCTGAGGGCACCGCGCCGCCGGGCTGCCGCGGACGCGTCCGAGGTGTCCACGGCGACGCTGCGCGAGCGGCTGAGCGGCCTCTCCGCCGCCGACCAGCACACGGTGCTGTGTGAGCTGATCGTCGACTACGCGGCGGCCGTGCTCGGCCACGTCGACGCGAGCGACATGGACCCGGAGCGTGACTTCCTGGAGGCCGGCTTCGACTCGCTGATGTCGGTGGAGCTGCGCAACCGGCTCGCCGGCACGGTCGGTCTCCGGCTGCCCAGCACGGTCGTACTCGACCACAAGACACCCGCCGAACTGGCCCGGTGGCTGCGTGGCCGGCTCGCCGATCACATCGAGCCGGTCCCGACGGCCGCGTCGGGGCGGTCCGGCGACACCGTCGGCACGCTGTACTTCGACGCGGTCCGGGCGGGCAAGGTCGACGAGGGCTGGGAGTTGCTCAAGGCCATCGCCCTCACCCGCCCGCTGTTCGAGGCGCCGGCCGAACTGGAGGAGCTGCCCCAGCCCGTCACCCTCGCGGACGGCCCGACCGAGCCACGGCTGATCTGCATCAGCTCACCCGTGTCCGTCGGCGGCGCGCACCAGTACGCCCGTCTCGCCGCCCACTTCCGCGGCGACCGTGGTGTGCAGGCATTGCCGCTGGTCGGGTTCGCGGCCGGAGAGAGCCTGCCCCGCTCGGCCCGGGCCATCACACGGGCCGCCGCGGAAAGTGTGCTGCACGCCAGCGACGGGGCCCCGTTCGTGCTGGTCGGCCACTCGTCGGGCGGTGCGCTGGCCCTGGCGGTGGCCGGGCTGCTGGAGAGCATGTGGGGGGTGCGCGCCGACGGCGTGATCATGCTCGACACGCTCAGCCTGCGGCACGAGCACGGGGACAGCGTTGACTACCGGCAGCTGGCCAGGAGGTTCATGGGCGAGACGGACTCGGCCACCGTGACGGTGGACAGCAACCGGCTGTCGGCCATGGCACACTACCTCAACCGCATGTCCGCTCTGGAAGTTCCGCCGACCACCGCGCCGACGCTGCTGGTGCGGTGCAGCGTGCCCCTGCTCGGTGATCCCGACACGCGGGTGGAGCACGGGCAGCAGGAGCTGCTCGTCCCCGCGGAGACGGTCCGCACCATCGACGCCGACCACTTCTCGTTGGCGCAGCGGGACTCCCACGTCACGGCGACCGTCATGAAGGAGTGGCTGACCACGCTGTGACGGACAACCACACAAAGACACAGCGTGCGCCCGCGAGCAGGAAGCGGGCGCACGCTGTGCGGCAGGGAAGACGTCCTAGGCCCAATGCCGTTGCATTACGGGCCCGCGAGTTGAGGTCTTGTGATGAGGATGGCTTGCACGCCGGTGCGGGTCGGTTGGGGCCAGGCATGGTGTTCG
>NZ_JBWKFL010000011.1:0-85168 GCF_056434305.1 Streptomyces sp. NPDC044061
CCGGCGTCGGCCGCCCGGGCCACCGCCTCCACGATCGCCACGTAGGCACCACACCGGCACAGGTTGCCGCTCATCCGCTCGCGAATCTCCTCGGCCGTCAGCGGTGGTGCTCCGGCTTCGGGCCGGACGTCGTCGGTGACGGCGCTCGGCCAGCCCGCCGCGTGTTCCTCGATCACCCCGATGGCGGAACAGATCTGTCCCGGGGTGCAGTACCCGCACTGGAAGCCGTCCAGATCGAGGAAGGCCTGCTGCACGGGGTGCAACCGCTCGCCGTCGGCGACGCCTTCGATGGTGGTGATCTCACGGCCCTCGGCCGCCACGGCCAGCTGCAGGCAGGCGACGGCCCTGCGCCCGTCCAGCAGGACGGTGCAGGCACCGCACTGCCCCTGATCGCAGCCCTTCTTCGTGCCGGTCAGATCGAGGCGCTCGCGCAGTGCGTCGAGCAGGGTGGTGCGGTGGTCGACGGGCAGTGTGTACTTCTCGCCGTTGATCCTCAGGGTGATGACACTGGACGTCGATTGGGCCATGAGCAGCTTCTTTCGCGTTTCCAGGACAGTTGGGGGGTCAGGCGGCCGGCGTACCGGATGCCGTGGAAGGTGCGGGAGACAACGCGGGAGTGAACCGAATGTGCGGAGTGCTGGGGCCGGAGATGGCGACTGCCGACTGCCGTGGGGCCGCGTCCACGGCTATCGTGGACACAACCGGACAGCTGTCCGTTAGCCGAGAACTTACCGGACAGCTGTCCGCTTAGCAAGGGCGAGGTTCGGCCACGACCCTCGAGGAGGACGAGTGCAACAGAGGAAGGGCGCGCCCCTGCGCTCGGACGCGCAGCGCAACCGCGAGCGCATCCTGCAAGTGGCACTCGCCGAGCTGACGCACTGCGCCGACGCACCGCTGAGCGCGATCGCCAAGAAGGCCGGCGTCGGGCAGGGCACGTTCTACCGCAACTTCCCCAACCGCGAGGCCCTCGTCCTCGAGATCTACCGCCACGAGATGCACCAGGTCGCCGACAGCGCGACGCAGCTCCTCGGGACCCGGCCGCCCGAACAGGCCCTGCGTGCCTGGATGGACCGGCTCGCCGAGTTCGCCATGGCCAAGGCCGGCCTGGCCGACGCGATACGGCAGGTCACCGGCGCCCCGGGAGGCCCGGCGAAGCCGTCCCCCACGCCGGTCGCCGCCGCGGCGGAGCTGCTGCTCCGCGCCAACGAGGAGGCCGGCACCATCCGGGCCGGAGTCACCGCGGAGGACTTCCTCCTCGCCATAGCGGGCCTGTGGCAGCTCGCCCCGCACGAGGACTGGCAGCCACGCGCCACCCGGCTCCTCGACCTCGTCATGGACGGCCTGCGCACGGGGGCGCCCGGTCGGTGACCGGCGCACCGAGCACCGAGCACCGCGCACCGCGCACCGCGCACCGGCGATGCCCACCCGGCTCGGCAGGCCACGGCACGGGCATTGAGCGGCGACGCGGCCGGCTTCGCCGAGGACGGCGGCACGAAGCGGACGGGCACACGACCATGTGGCTGCCCGGCACGTTCGGGTGTACGCCGACGCGCGGACATTGCGGCCGGCGGGCCGGCGCGGAAGATTGATCACAGGGCGCATCGGTCGTCGTCGGGGCGGCCGTCGCGGCAGAAGGAGCTCGCCATGCCTGTCGCGGACGCCGAGGTGGAGGTGTTGATCGTCGGTGGCGGGCCGGTCGGGCTCACCGCCCGGGCGCTGCTGGAACGCTGGGGCGTGCGGGCGCTGCTGGTCGAGAGACACCACGAGCTGTCGCCTTTCCCTCGGGCACGGCTGGTCAACGTGCGCTCGATGGAGATCTACCGGCAGCTCGGGCTCGCCGCCAGGATCACGGCCGGAGCGTTCGGGCCGGAGTACGGCCGCATCCGCTTCCGCGACACCCTGCACGACCACGACTTCGCGACAGCGGCGATGGTCGGCATCCGCGGGCCGGTACCCGAGAGCCCCGCGATCGGCGTCCTCACCTCGCAGGACCGGCTGGAACCCGTCCTGCTCGGCGCGGCGGAGGCACCGGTGCGGTTCGGGGTCGAGCTCGTCGGCCTGGCCGACGAGGCCGACGGCGTCGTGGCCCTGCTGGTCGACCGGCAGAGCGGTGACGAGACCCACGTGCGCGCGCGGTACGTACTCGCCGCCGACGGCGCGCACTCCACCGTACGAGAACTGCTGGGCATCGACACGACCGGCCCCGGAGCGATGGGCGGTTTCACCACCGTCGTCTTCGACGCCGACCTGGGCCGCTGGTGCGCCCGGCAGCCCGCCGGGGTCTACTTCACCGCGCACGGATCCTTCATCCCGCTCTACCCCGAAGGGGGCTGGGCCTGGTTCGGCGCCACCCCCGCGGACACCGCACGCACCGACTGGGCCGGACTCGTCGCGCACGCCATCGGTCCCGGCACCGGCGTACGAGCCGACGTGCTGCGCGTTCAGCACTGGGTGATGAACGCGTTCGTCGCCGAACGCTTCCGGCGCGGCCGGACCCTGCTGGCCGGCGATGCCGCGCACGCGATCCCCGTCATCGGCGGCCTGGGCATGAACGCCGGAATCACCGATGCGCACAACCTCTGCTGGAAACTGGCGGGCGTACTCCGCGGCTGGGCCGCGCCCGGCCTGCTGGAGACCTACGAGACGGAGCGGCGACCCGTCGCCCGTCGGACCCTGCGCCAGGCGGTGGCCAACACCCAGCTCCTCGTGCAGGTGCAGAACCGGCGGCGCGAGCAGCTCCGGGCCCCCGAAGCGGCGCCGGACCAGGTGGAACTCCCCTGGTCCGACCAGTACTTCGCGCAACTCGGTCTGGTGCTCGGCGGCGGCTACCGCTCCGACGCCGTCCTCGCCGACGGCAGCAGCCCACCCGAGCCGGCCGACGGGAGCACGGATTACGTCCCCACCGCCGAGCCGGGGCACCGCATGCCACACCTACGGCTCGCACCCGACCGGTCCACGCTCGACGCCTTCGGCGAATGGTTCACGCTGCTCACCCCGGAGCCCACCGAATGGGCGCAACTCACCACCGCGCCATGGCCGTTTCGTATCCAGCCCCTTCCCCAGAAGCACAGGGACCGCTGCGGCCTCGGCCCGCGGGGAGCGCTGCTCGTCCGCCCCGACGGCCACGTCGGCGCCCGCTGGCGCGACCGCCCAGCGGGCGACGCCCCGCTCCAGCAGGCCCTCACCGCGATCACGCGGTTCACAGACTCAGCGTGATCGCGGCGGCGACACCTCCCAGACCCAGCGCGAACGCGGCCTCGCCCCAGCCGCCCGTACCCCAGGGGAAGAACCGGTCGACGGCGAGGCGGCCGGGGCCGATGGCCGCGACGGACAGGGCGACCACGGTGATGCAGACGCTGTACTCCACACCGCCGTCCGCTTCCCACAGACCATGGGCCCCGGTGACGGTCGCCATGGCATTGATCATCGTGCCGATCAGGGCGGCGGCCGCCAGCGGAGTGAGCAGACCGACGGCCAGGCCCAGACCGCCGAGGAACTCGGACAGGCCACCGAACAAGGCGAAGAGCTTTCCCGGACGGTAGCCGAGGCCGGCGAACGCCCGGCCGGTCGCCGTCAGGCCGTGACCCCCGAAGATCCCGAAGAGTTTCTGAGCGCCGTGAGCGGCCATCACCAGACCGAAGGTCAGCCGGATCAGCAGCAGGCCCCAGTCGGCGGCGGACGACGTGGCCGTGGTGCCGACGTGGGCAGGCGATCCGGTGGAAGTCGAAGGACGGTGCAGGATGCGTTTCGTATGCATGTCGATGCTCCGGTAAGAGACGCCGGAACGGGTATTGCCCCCAGCTCGGACAGCCGCCGAGGCACCGGTCGGCGGTGCGCCCCGCGCCGCGTCGCGGAGCGTGGACCGCCCCTGCCGATCCTTCTGCAGCAACCATGATCATGCATCTGGGCGCCACGCGGCCCCCGGGTCCCGATCGAGTCCAGGCGGTAGCCTGCTCGTGAGGGCAGCCATGGCCGATGAGGTGAGCATCCGGCTCCTCGGCGGTTTCGCCGTGACGGTCGAGGACCGCCCGGTCGCCGCCGGGGCGTGGCGGCTGCGCAAGGCCCGCAGCCTGCTGAAACTGCTGTGTCTGGCACGGGGCCACCGGGTGCACCGGGAGCGGCTCTACGACCTGCTGTGGCCGGACCTGGACGGGGCGGCCGCGTCGAACAACCTCCACCAGGTGCTGCACGCCGTGCGGCGTGCCCTGGCCTCCGCGGGGGCGCCGGGCGACGTCGTGGTGCTCCGCGACGACATGGTGGTGCTCGGTCCCGAGGGCGGGGTGCGGATCGACGTCGACGCCTTCGAAGAGGCGGCCCGGCGGGCCTCGGACGGCGGCGGGGCCGAGGACTACCGTGCCGCGCTCGCCCTGGCCGCTCCGGGTCTGCTGCCCGAGGACCGCTACGAGCCCTGGGTGAACGAGGCGGCCGAGGCGCTCGAGACGCGGAGTACGGCGCTCAGGCTCGGACTGGGTGAGGCCCTCGAGCAAGAGCACCGCACGGACGAGGCCCTGGACGTGCTGCGGGCGCTGATCGCCGAGGACCCCCTGAACGAGCCCGGTCACCGGGCGCTGATGCGGGTCCTGGCCGGGGCGGGGCGACGCCGGGAGGCGCTGGCCGCCTACGAGCACCTGCGGGACGCGCTCGGCCGTGACACCGGCGCCGACCCCGACCCGCAGACACGTCGCCTCTACCGGGTGCTGCTGGCCGACTCGGTCGAGGCGCGGGACCAGGGGCGGCCGCAGCCCCCGCGGCACAACCTGCCGGCGCCGGCGACGGCCCTCATCGGCCGGGAACGCGAGATGGCCGAGGTGGAGAAGCTGCTGGGGCGGAGCAGGCTGCTGACCCTGACCGGCGCCGGCGGCTGCGGCAAGACCCGGCTCGCGCTCGCCGTGGCGGCCCGTCGGAGCACCGGCTTCCGGGACGGGGCGTGGTTCGTGGACCTCGGCGGGCTGGCGGAGCCGCACCTCGTGCCCGAGGCGGTCGCGGCCGTGCTGGGGCTGCACCTCCCGCCGTCCGGTGGGTCCCGGGAAGCGCTGGTCGCCCAGCTCGACGGCCGGGAGCTGCTGCTGGTGCTGGACAACTGTGAACACCTGATCGACGCGTGTGCCGCGCTGGCCTCGGAGATCCTGGCCCGCTGCCCGGGCGTCTTCGTACTGGCGACCAGCCGGGAGCCGCTGCGCAGTTACGGGGAACGCGCCTTCCGGGTGCCCTCCCTGGGGCTGCCGGATCCGCGCCGGCTGCCGACCGTGGAGGAACTGGGCCGCTTCGCCTCCGTGCGCCTTTTCGTGGAGCGGGCCGCCGACGCGGCCCCCGGTTTCCGGCTGACCCCGGGGAACGCGGCGGCCGTGGCGCAGATCTGCTTCCGGCTCGACGGAATGCCCCTGGCCCTGGAGCTGGCGGCGGCGCGGGTGCACGTGCTGGCCCCGCGCCAGATCGCCGAGCGGCTCGACGACGCCCTGGGCCTGCTCGGTCGGGGCAGCAGGCACGGTGCGACCCGCCAGGAGACACTGCTGGCCACCCTGGAGTGGAGTCACCGCCTGCTCGACGACGAGGAACGGCGCCTGTTCCGCCGGCTCGCGGTCTTCGTGGGCGGCTTCTCCCTCACCGCCGCCGAGGAGGTGTGCGCGGACGGTACGCACGGCTCGGCGGTGCTCGACCTGCTGGGCCGGCTGGCCGACAAGTCCCTGGTGTGGGCGGAGCCGCGGCAGGACGAGGTCCGCTACCGGCTGCTGGAGACGATCCGGCAGTACGCAACCGAGCGCCTGCTGGCCGCCGGGGAACTTGCGGCCACCGAGGCCCGGCACCGGCGTTTCTACCTGACGCTCGCCGAAGCCCAGGACCACGAGCCGGCCACCGGCGTGTCCGGGGCGACATCGCTGGAGCTGGAGGCCGACTACGGCAATCTCCGGGCCGCCCTGCGCTCCTTCCTGCGCCACGAACCGGACGACGCGCTGCGGCTGGCCGTCGCCCTGCGTTCGTTCTGGCCCGAACGGGGGCGGCTCGCCGAGGGCAGGCGCTGGCTCGACGACGCCCTGGCCGCCGCGCCGGAGCCCACCCCGCAGCGCGCGCGAGCGCTGATGGGACAGGCCGTGCTGGCGGTCCGCCTCGGTGACGGCTCTCCGCTGGAGGACATCGCCGGGCAGATCGTAGGCATCCACCGGCGACGGCAGGACCCGGCGGCGCTGGCGTACGCCCGGTGCCAGCAGGCGATCCTGCTGTGGATGCGCGGTACCTGGGACCGTGCCCGCACCGCCCTCGACCTGGCCCGCACCCTCGCCCGCGACGCCGGCGACCCCTCGGTGCCGGCCGTCGCGGCGCATCTGGAGGGGGTGTGGGCCGTCTGCCGCGGCGAGGGTGCGGTGGCCCGCGAGGCCTGCGAGGAGTGTCTGCGGCTGCTGGACGACGTCGAGGCCGCGAACGGCCCGTTCTTCCCGGTCATGACGCCGGGTTACGCGGTCGAGGAGGACGCGGCGGGGCAGGTGTCGCTGTTCTTCGAGGAGACGGTGCTCGCCGGGCGCGTCGTCGGCTCGTCCCGGGCCCGCGGCTACGCCCTGGCGAATCTCGCGTGGGCGAGCCGGCTCGACGGCGACGGCGAGGCCGCCGCCGCGGCGGCCGAGCACAGTGCCGACCGCTTCCGCGCGCTGGACGACCCGCACGGCGAATCCCTGGCCCTCAACGCTCTGGGCAACATCCACCGCAGCCGGGGCGACCACGACGCGGCACGGAAGTACCTGGACGCGGCGCTTGCGATCAGGTGCCGGCTCGGCGACCGCCGGGAGGAGGGCATCACCCTCGGCTGTCTCGGCCTGCTGCACCTGGCCGACGGGGACACCGACGGCGCGCAGGCGACACTGGCCCGGGTCCTCGCGGGTTTCGAGGAGACCGACGACATCCCGGGCACCACCAACAGCCTGCTGCATCTGGGGCTCGTGGCGCGTGCCGCAGGCGATTCGGCGCGCGCCCGCGGCCTGCTGGCCCGCGCCCAGTGCCTGGACCAGGTCGCCGGGTCGCCGTCCGCCGCGGGATGGGTCGACCTCATGCTGGCGCGCCTGCTGTGGCAGGCCGGTGAGCGCGACGGCGCCCGGGCGACGGCCGCCCGGGCCGGTGACCTCTTCGCGCGCCTCGGCGACGTCCGCGGCCCGGCCGTCCTGCGGCGCGCGGTGCCGGAGGCACCGGTCGGCAAAGCGGCTGCTGAGTGAGTGCTAAGAGGCGCCGCCTAGCGTCCTTGGTGTCGGTCAAAGCACTCGATCCAAGGAGCCGACCATGTCGATCGATACGGCAAAGGGCATTCTGGGGGACGCCACCATCGCCGAACTGGAGGCAGGCCTGCGCGGCAGCGTCGTCCGCCCGGGCGATGCCGAGTACGACGAGGCCCGCGCGGTCTGGAACGGGGCGCACGACAAGCACCCGGCCCTCGTCGTGCGCTGCGCCGGGACCGCGGACGTGATCCGCGCCGTCGAGTTCGCACGCAGCCAGGACCTGCTGGTCGCCGTGCGTGGCGGCGCCCACAGCATCGCCGGGTTCTCGACCTGTGACGACGGCATCGTCATCGACCTGTCGCCCATGAAGGGCGCCGTCGTCGATCCCGTACGCCGCCGGGTGGTCGCCCAGACGGGCATGACGTGGGGCGATCTCGACCATGAGACCCAGGCGTTCGGCCTCGCGGTGACCGGTGGCCTGGTGTCCACGACCGGCATCGCCGGTTTCACGCTCGGCGGCGGAGTGGGCTGGCTGGTGCGGCGGCACGGGCTGGCCTCCGACAACCTGACGGCGGCCGAGGTCGTCACCGCGGACGGCCGCGTGGTGCGGGCGGACGAGCAGCAGCACTCCGAGCTGTTCTGGGCCCTGCGCGGCGGCGGCGGCAACTTCGGTGTCGTGACCTCGCTCGAGTACCAGCTGCACCCGGTGGGGCCGCAGGTCCTCGGCGGCCTGATCGTCTATCCCGCGGCCCAGGCCCGGCAGGTGATCACGGGCTGGCGTGAACTCACCAGGGACATGCCCGACGACCTGACGACGCTGGTCAACCTGACGACGGCTCCGCCGCTGCCGTTCCTGCCGCCGGAAGTCCACGGCACCCGTGTCGTGGTGCTGGTCGGAATGTACGCGGGCGACCTCGCGGCCGGCGAGGCGGCCGTCGGCCCGCTGCGGAGGCTCGGGACGCCCATCGCCGACCTCATGGGCCCCATGCCGTACACGGGGATGCAGTCGATGCTCGACCCGCTGTGGACGGCCGGTGCCCACAACTACTTCACCTCGGCGTTCATCGAGCCGTCCGACGCCGCGCTCGACGCCGTGCTGCGCCGCCACCTGACGACGCCCACGCCGAACAGCGAGATGCATCTGCACCAGCTGGGCGGTGCCTTCGCCCGCGTCCCCGCCGACTCCACCGCCTTCAGTCAGCGCGATTCGAGCATGCTGTGCAACGTGATCGCGCGCTCCCCGGACGCGACGGACTTCGACTCCCATGTCGCCTGGGCCCGCGACACCCGCGAGGAGATCGCGCGCCACGGCCGCGGGGCGATGTACGTCAACTTCACCGGCGACGGCGCCGAGGACAAGGTGCGCGCCTCCTACCCCGACGCGGTGCACGAGCGGCTCGTCAGGGTCAAGGACGCCTACGATCCCACGAACCTGTTCCGCCTCAACCAGAACATCCCCCCTTCGACCGCCTGAGTCCCCGAACATCGGCCGGGCCCGGGATCGGATACCGCTCCCGGGCCCGCTCACGCTTCGTGCGACGCGGGCGGTCGTCCCGACGCACGACACTCAGACGTTCGCCGGTCCGTGTGTCTCCGCCGGTTGTGCCAGCCGGGCGCGGATGCGCTCGGCTTCGGGGTGGGCGAGTTCGGTGTAGAGAGCGAGCGCGCTCCGCCAGGCGGCGCGGGCGGCCTCGTGGTCGCCGGTCGCCCGGTGGACGTCGCCGATGCGGACCAGGGACCCGGCCTCCTCGGCCGGGACCCCCGCTTCCTGGTACAGGGCCAGTGCGTTGCGGTAGCCCGTGAGGGCCTGCGGGTGGTTGCCGAGGTGGTGATGGGCGTAGGCGATGCTGTCCCAGGTGGCGGCCTGGCCGACGTGGTCGCCGAGTTCCCGCAGCATGGTCAGGGCCTCGGAGCAGTGCTCGAGGGCCTGTTGGTACTCCCCGAGCGTGGCGTGGGACCAGCCGACCGCGTTGAGGGCCGATGCCTGCGCGGCGGGGCTGCCGCCGGCCCGGAGGACGTCCAGGGCCAACTGGTCGTGCCGCAGCGCACCGTGGAGGTCGCCGCGCTGCTCGGCTTCCCAGGCGAGGCTGCGGTGGACGCTGGCCCGCCCCGCGTCGTCCCCGAGCCCGGTGAAGAGTTCCAGAGCGCGGTCGAGGTGGACGGCGGCTTCGCCGTGCAGGCCCAGTCGCCCCTCGGCGCGGGCCAGTCCGCGGACGCTGTGAGCTTCCATGACAGGATCGGCGAGGCGCAGAGCCGCGTCGAGTGCGGCCCGTTGGGCGGCCACCCAGTCGTGCCAGTGTCCCTGCCGGTCGAAGTACCGTTCCAAGGACGAGACGAGCAGACAGGCGACGCGCTCCGAGCCGGAGTTCGCGGCCGCGTGGACGACGGCGAGCAGCACCGCGTGCTCGGCCGTGAGCCAGGCCAGGGCCCGCTCGTCGTCGGCGAGCGGCTGCGGGAGGGCCCCCTCCGGCGGGGGGTCGAGCGGCATCCCGTCCGCGTACGGTGCGATCAGCAGGCCGGCGGCGTGCGCCGTGTGGAGGTAGTGCTGGAAGAGCCGGTCGAGCGCTGCCCGGCGTTCGGACCCGCCGTGCTCGGCGTGGGCCAGTTCGGCGGCGTGGGCGCGCAGCAGGTCGTGGAAGGAGCAGCGGCCGCGGGTGTGTTCGTTGACGAGGTGCACTCGGATCAGCTCGGTCAGCAGCGCTTGTGCCGCCGGTACGGTGAGCCCGGTGAGGGCGGCCGCCGCAGGCGCCGTGACGTCGGGGCCGGGATGCAGCCCGAGCAGGCGGAAGAGACGGGCGGCGGCGGGTGAGAGGGCGCGGGACGACCAGGAGAAGACCGCGCCGACGTCGGCGGACGTGTCGGCCCTGCTGAAGGCGTCCAGGCTGCCGTGGGCTTCGCGCAGCTCGGCGGCGATGGCCGACAGCGCGAAGTGCGGATGGGCGGCCGCGCGGGCCGCGACGCAGGCCAGGGCCAGCGGAAGTCCGGCGCACCGGGCGGTGATCTCCGCCACCGCCTGCGGCTCGGCCGTGGCGCGCTCGGCGCCCACCCGGCCGACGAGGAGTTCGCGTGCCTCCTCGGCGTCGAGCGGGCGCAGGGTGAGGGCATGGGCTCCGTGGGCCGCCACCAGGGAGGACAGCTGGTTGCGGCTGGTGACGATCGTGAGGCAGCCGGGCGTGCCGGGCAGCAGCGGCCGTACGTGGTCGGTGTCCCGGGCGTTGTCCAGCAGGAGGAGGAAGCGGCGGCCGGCGAGCATGCCGCGGTAGAGGGCGGTCCGGGCGTCCGGATCGTGCGGGATGCGCTCGGGCGGCACCCCCAGCGTGTCCAGGAAACCCCGGACCGCTTCGTCGGCGGTCATGACGGCGCCCGACGGGTCGAAGCCGCGCAGGTTGACGTAGAGCTGCCCGTCCGGGTAACGGTCCCTGATCCGATGGGCCCAGTGCACGGCGAGCGTGGTCTTGCCGACCCCGGCCATGCCGCCGATGGCGCTGATCACCACCGTCTCGGCGGACCGTGCGTCGCTGGACAGCAGCCCCAGCGCCTCGTCGAGTTCGGCCCGGCGCCCGGTGAACGTGGCCAGGTCGTACGGCAGTTGGGCGGGCACGGAGACCGCCTGCGCGGTGGCATGCCGGGAGGCCGCCGGTCCGTCGCCGGGATGTTCGTCCGGGGCTTCCGCCGCGGCGGGCGACGACGCCCGACGGCCGAGCACCGCGGCGTGGGCGTCGCGCAGCTCCACTCCCGGGTCCATGCCCAACTCGTCGGCGAGCCGGTCCGACACGACCTGGTAGGTGCTGAGCGCCTCGACCCGCGCACCGGTGGCCGAGAGGGCGAGCATCAGCCGGGCCAGGAGCGGTTCGTCCAGCGGGCTGCCGGCAGCGGCCTCCCGGAGCCGGGGCAGGACCGTGTCCGGGACACCGGCGCCGAGCGCGGCATCGGCGGCCTCCTTCAGGGCCGCGAGGTACTCACCGTCCAGTGAGCCGAACGCCGCGTGGGCGCGGGACTCCGGAGCGATACCGGAGGCTGCCGGTCCCTGCCACAACGACAGCGCCTCGGTGAGGAGTTCCACGGCCCGGGCCGGTTCCCCGTCCGACAGGGCCCGCCGGGCCTCCCCCCGCAGCGCGCGGAAGTGCAGCAGGTCCAGGGAGTCACCGTCGGTCACCATCCGATATCCACCGGCGCCCCTCAGCAGCCAGCGGCCCGGTCCCCGGGCGGGCAGCCCGGGCTCCAGCAGGCGGCGCAGGGATCCGACGTGTCGGCGGACCATGTTGACCGCGGTGCCCGGCGGGCGCCCGCCCCACAGCACGTCGACGATCTCGCCCACTTCGACCGGCTGACCTGCCCGTATCAACAGCATTGCCAGCAGCGCCCGTTCCTGTGGGCCGCCGAGGTCGAGCTCGGTCCCCGCCCGCCGGGCGCGGACCGGCCCGAGCACCGTGAACCGCACTGTCTCCGGCACCACTCCGCTCCCCCTCCACTGCCACCCGTTCATTCACCCTATGCCGTGCCGTGACCCTCAGTCACAGCGTGCGCGGGCGAGGAGGGAGCCGCAGCCCCACGCCGGCTTCCCCGGCCCGGCCGGCCGCCGAGACGCCGGGGCGCTCAGCACCCGGAGAGGTGAACGCCAGGGGAGCCTACGGGCGGAGGGAACCCGTGGACACGCGCCTGCGGTACGACGCGGCCGGCACCGCCCCGCAAGGCCCCACGTGGACCCTGGAATTTCGGCGTCACCGGTTTGACCGGTGACGCTCACTGTGCCACAGTCGGCATGCGCGCACTTCGGCACCGGAAGCACACGGGAGGCTTCGGATGATCAACAGGCGTACCTTCAGCAAGGTCCTGGGTCTGGGCACGGGCACGGCCGCCGCGTCACTGGCCGCCCCGCAGGGACTCGCCACCGCCTCCGCCGCCCCGCGCGAGGACAGCGGGACACCGGTGTCGCCCGCGGTCAGCCGGGGCACGCACACCCCGTTCGGCTCGCTCAAGCAGGTCAGGGCCGGTCTGCTGGACGTCGGCTACGCGGAGGTGGGACCCGCGCACGGCCCCGCGGTCATCTGCCTGCACGGCTGGCCGTACGACATCCACAGCTTCGTGGACGTGGCACCGCTGCTGGCGTCCGAGGGCTACCGGGTGATCGTTCCCTACCTCCGCGGTCACGGCACGACCCGCTTCCTGTCCTCCCGGACGTTCCGCAACGCCCAGCAGTCGGCCGTCGCGCTCGACATCATCGCCCTGATGGACGCCCTGAAGATCGAGCAGGCCGTTCTCGCCGGCTTCGACTGGGGCTCGCGGACCGCCGACATCATCGCCGCGCTGTGGCCGCGGCGCTGCAAGGCCCTGGTGTCGGTGAGCGGATACCTCGTCACCAACCTCGAGGCCAACCTGAGGCCACTGGCCCCCGCGGCGGAACACACCTGGTGGTACCAGTACTACTTCGCGACGGAGCGGGGCCGGCTGGCCATGGAGGACAGGACCAAGCGCCGTGAGCTGACCCGGCTGGTCTGGGACACCGTCTCCCCGACGTGGGACTTCGACGACGCCACCTTCGAGCGCACGGCCGCGGCCTTCGAGAACCCGGACTACGCCGACATCGTCATCCACAACTACCGGTGGCGACTGAGCCTGGCCGACGGCGAGCGCCGCTACGACGGCCTGGAGAAGCGGCTCGCCGCACGGCCGGTCGTCGAGGTGCCGGCCATCACCCTCGACCCCGAGCGGGACCCCTTCACCGCTCCGGGCAACGGGGCGTCGTACCGCGACAGGTTCACCGGCGCGTACGAGCACCGCACCCTGACAGGCATCGGCCACAACGTGCCGCAGGAGGCACCCACGGCCTTCGCCCGGGCCGTCGTCGACGTGGACCACTTCTGACCCCGACGCGCCCGACACCGACTTCGACCCGATGGAGGCAGAGCATGGAGAACAACAGCGTCACGGAGACCGCCGCGGCGGCACGGCATGCGCGGTTCGGCACGTTGCCCGAGCGGATCCGCTACGAGGACATGGTCGAGGAGCGGGCCGCGACACCGAGGGACCCGTCCCGGGACTCGTACTCCCCGGAAGGGTCATGGATGTCCTACTCCTGCCTCGCCGCGGACCTGGGCCTCTGAGCCGGGGACAGGGGCTGGGCGCGCGGTGAAGGCGGACGTGCGGCGTGCGCGGCGCACCGACGAGCCTTGCAGACCCGATCGTCACCTGCCAGAATGGTGATGTGAACCTGGAGCACGTCTTCGTCTGCGGACACCCCGCCCTCGACTTCGCCGCGACCCTCCGCGCGCGCCGCACGGTGGGCTTCGAGATGTTCGTGTCGCCCGAACGCCTGGACGCCTGGTACGTGGAGTCCGGCATCGTGGACGCCATCTCCCCCAGCCAGGACAGCGACGTCGAGCAGGCCGTCGCCGTGCGCGAGTCCCTGTACCGCCTCGTCACCGCGCGCCGCCTCGGCGAGGCGTACGACGAGGAGTGCCTGACCCGGCTCAACAGCGCCGCCCGCAAGCCCCCCGCCACACCCCAGCTCACCGCGACCGGCCGATGGACCGTCGCCACCCCGGAAGCGGCCCTGTCCACCGTCGCCCGGCAAGCCGTGGAGCTGCTGAGCGGGCCCGACGTACCGTTGCTCAAGGAATGCGGCAACCCCGAGTGCACCCGGATCTACGTCGACCGCTCCCGCGGCACGCGCCGCCAGTGGTGCGGCATGGAATCCTGTGGCAACAAGATCAAGGCAGCCGCCTACCGCGCCCGCAAGAAGCAGACCGCCGGAGGCTCCGCATGATGTCGCTCGATCTCCATCCGATCTTCCGCAACAACCGCGACATCGAACTTGCGCTGCGTCAGTTCCTCTTCCGCGCCAACAATTCGGGTGAGCCCGTCGCGGAGATCATTCCGGGCAAGGGGTCCGGCCGGCTCAAGGAGCGGGTCCTCGCGTTCCTCGACCAGAAGCACATCAGGAAGCTGTACGTCCGCCGCGAGGTCGACTCCGGCAACGCCGGGCGCATCCTCGTCCACTTCAGGTGACGGTGACTCGACGAACTCCATGGCCGGGTACCGGGGAGAGGGGCCGTCCAGCAAGCGGTCGTGCCGCCCGCGCAGCCAGTGGTCGAAGAACGCCGCCACGTAGGCCTCGTTGGTCCGCACGGCCGTGGCGGGGTCGACGGTACCGATGTCCTCCGCCAGGGTGGCCGGTGACAGCTTCAGCTGCGGGAGCAGGACTTCCGTGTCCGTGAACGAGGCGTGCTCGGCGCCGCGCAGCCGGAGCTGACGGTTCCAGCCCGGGGCGTGGGCCCGGAACGCCGTCCAGACGGGGCCCGTGTCCGTGGGTCCGTCCTTGCCCGCGCCGGCAGCGGCGGTGACCAACCGTCAGGCCGGTCGCGTCCACCCACCGGAGACCACTGCCGCCGACCAGCCGCGACCCGGTTCCGACGGCGGTTCGCCTCCCGATCATCCTCCTGGAGGACCGTCGCCCGGCGAGTACTCGCTGATCACGTACCGGGCTTCGTCGTCGGCGGCGTTCGCCGACCAGTCCAGGGTGATCCGTAGTGGGTAGCCGGCGGTCGAGTAGCGGGCCTCCGCCGTGTCCGCTCCGTCGCGCCGCGCCTCTCTGAGTTGCTTCAGCAGGCCGCCGATGGTGGGCACGGCTTCGGGCGACCGTCGGACCACTCTGCGGCCCGGCTCGTCCAGCCCCGTCACGTGCGCCACCTTCCCGTCGCGCACTGTCACCCGGAAGGCGCCGTTCAGGAGCCGCTCTCCCCCGGTCGAGCGCAGGGTGTAGGTGTACGCGGACGGTTCCTTCCAGGCGGTGCTCTCGGCCCGCGCCGCTTCGGTCGACCGGGCCTCACCCTGGCAGGCGGCGGTCGCCCAGGCGAGTCCGGCGATCAGCACCATGCGCGGCAGCGGGGAACGGTGAACGGGTCGGACGGATCGCATGTCGGGGCCTTTCGCCTTCGCCGGCTGTTTCTCCTTCGACGCCGGCGGCCGGCGGGACGTTCACCCGGCCCGCACACGCCTCATGTCCGGGCGGCCTCCGGGGGCAGTTTGCGCCTCACCCAGATCCCCACCACCGTCACCAGCAGCACCGCGCACGCCGTGAACACCAGGCCGGCCCCGCGCAGCCCCAGCGCCACCGTCAGGGCGCCCACCCCGACGACCGGCAATGAGATCCCCACGTAGGCGACCACGAAGAACGCCGAGATGGTGGCGCCCTGATGTGCCTCCGGCGCCGCGGCACTCACCTCGGTCAGGCCCCCGCGGAACGCCATTCCCTGCCCCACTCCCCCGGTCACCGCACCGATCAGCAGGAGCGCGAGGGACTCCAGGAACAGTGAGGCCCCGATGAGGAGGAGTCCGGCGACGAGCACCGTGCACCCCAGGGGCAGGGCCCGGCGCGCGCCGATCCGCCCCATGAGCAGCTGCCCGCAGGTCGAGGCGCAGAACACGCAGAAGACGACGGCACCGGCAACCGCCAGGTTGCGTTCCCCGAGCGTCTGGGTGAGGAATGCCGGGGCCACGGCCGTGAACAGGCCGAGCATGGAGAAGCCCGCGAAGGCGGCCAGGGCGCACGGCGCGAACACCCCGCGCACCTCCGGCGGAACCTTCATGCCCTGGGGCCGCAGCGACGGCCGCGGATCGGAGCGGCGCACGGTCTCGGGCAGCAGGCAGACGACCAGCGCGGCGAGCGCCAGGAGCACCAGGTGGACGTCGAACGGGAGCTTGAGCGGGGACGGGGCGTACTCGGCGAGCAGGCCGGACACGAGGGGGCCGAGTCCCAGGCCGCCCATGTTGGCCGCGGTCGCCGCCAGTCCGGCACGGCCGCGACGGCCGGGCGGGGCGAGCTCGAGGACGGCCGCGGTGCCCGTACCGCTCAGCAGACCGGCCGAGAAGCCCGACAGCACCCGGCCGGTGTACAGCAGCGGCAGCCCTGCCTCGGCCAGGAAGCACACCGCGCTGAGCGCGCCCAGGCCGAGTGCGGCCAGCAGCACCGGGCGCCGCCCCAGCACGTCCGAGAAGCCGCCGGCGATCAGCAGGGCGGCGATGACGCCCACCGCGTAGACGGCGAACACCACCGTCACGATCAGTTCGGAGAAGCCGATCTGCTCCCGGTACAACCCGTACAGCGGTGTGGGCAGGGTGGTGCCCATCATCCCGATGGCGAAGACGGCCGCCGCGGCCTTGTAGCCGGGCCGGCCTCGCACCCGGCGGTGAGTCTCCGTGTCGCTGCTGATCACGCTCCACCTTAGACACGGGCCAGGGGGCATCCTGTGCGATCGCAACGCCTCACTGCGCCGTCCGGTGTCGGTTCACCCGGTCCCACGGCTCGTTCCGTGGTCCTGCCGGGTCTTGTCGCGGGGCGCATCAGGCACTTCAATGCTCCCTACCTCCCACAGGAGAACACCTGTCCCACACACCCAGTGAAGGGGTTCTTCTTGACCGCCGTACGCGCCACCGCCGTCACCGCAGCGGCCTGTGCCACCGTGCTCGCCGCCGCTCTGCCCTCCTCCGCGATCAACTCGTACAACGCCGCACCCGCGCCCGAACGCACCGAGGTCGGGGCCCTCGTGGCCACCTGGGACGACGACGGCGATCCGGCGACCCCGGACCGCGTCGACTGGGTGTGTTCCGGAACGATGGTCGACACGAACACGTTCCTGACCGCCGCGCACTGCACCACCGACTGGCCCGACGACGTGCGGTTCTACGTGTCGCTTGACCAAAACGTCCAGGCCGGACTCGACGCGGCCGCGAAGAAGTACCCGGGTGATCCGGCCGCCCAGGCGAACGCCGTCGCCGTGGCGGGCACCGCCCACACCCACCCCGACTACCCGGGCCCCGCCTCCGACCCGCACGACATCGCGGTGATCGAACTGCCCGCCGCGAAGGTCGCCTCCCGCTGGTCCTTCACGCCCGCCGCGCTGCCGGCCGCGAACCAGCTGGGCGCCATGGGCCCGAAGGGGCTGAACTCCACCGACTGGTTCGTCGCCGGGTACGGAACGCAGGAGGCGGTCAACGGACCGGGCGGCCAGACACATCCGGGCGGCGGCGTCCGCATGAAGGCGCCCGTGACCTTCAACGCCCTCAACAACGCCTGGGTGCGGCTCGGCATGACGGCGCCGCAGGGCAACGGCGGTGCCTGCTACGGCGACTCGGGCGGACCCAACTTCGCGGTCCTGGGCGGCAGGAACGTCCTCGCCGCCACCACGATCACGGGTGACACCCCGTGCTACGCGACGAACGTCGTCTACCGGCTCGACACCCCGGGCGCCCGGGCCTTCCTCTCCCCCTTCGTCGAACTGCCGTAGCCCCCGCCGGCGCGCCGGGCCGCCCATGACGAAGACGCTTGACATGAACCTTCCCAGTCGCGGTGCGACCGTACAGACTCGGGCCATGTCGATCGCACCCGTTGTCCTTCGTCTGGGCGGAACGGTCGCGGGGTTACTCCTCGTGGCCGCTCAGACGGTACCGGCCGCCGCGGCTCCGCCGCCCCCTCCACCCGTCACCGCGGCGGCCTCCGCCACCTGGTCCCCACCCCTGTCGACCCAGGGCCGCTACATAGTCGACGCCCAGGGCAACCGCTTCCGGCTGAAGGCCGCCAACTGGGACGGCGCGCAGGGGTCGTGGACGGGCAACGGCAGTGTCACCGACCCCGCCAACCACCACGCCGGCCAGAACTCCTACGGCATACCTCTCGGCCTGGACCGCGTGCCGCTCGACGGGCTGCTCGCCGACTTCCACGAGCTGGGGATCAACACCGTCCGGCTGCCGTTCTCCAACGAGATGATCCACGCCACGGCCCCGGTGCCCGACGCCGCCGTGGGCGCCAACCCCCGACTGCGGGGGAGGACGCCCCTGCAGGTCTACGACGCCGTCGTCGACGCGCTCAGCCGGAGCGGGTTCGCCGTCATCCTCAACAACCACACCAACACGTCCCGGTGGTGCTGCGGGATCGACGGCAACGAGCGCTGGAACAGCGGGCAGTCCACACAGCAGTGGGCCGACGACTGGGTCTTCATGGCCCGCCGCTACGCCGCCGTGCCCCGCGTGGTCGGCGCCGACCTGTACAACGAGGTCAGACGCGACGTTCTGGACGACCCCAACTGGGGCCTCGGCGACGACCACGACTGGTACTCCGCCGCCCAGCTGGCCGCCGACCGGATCCTCACCGAGGCCGACCCCCGTCTCCTCGTCGTCGTCGAGGGCATCAACTGGACCGGCGTGCCCGTCGACGGACTCCCGCACGGCCGACCGCAGCTCACCCCCGTGCGCACGCTCTCGCACACCCTCGTGGACGCCCACAAACTGGTGTACTCCGCCCACTTCTACGGTTACACGGGACCGCACCACAGCGGCGCCACCGGCATCGGCGAGACGCACGATCCCCGCTACCAGGACCTGAACCGTGAGCAGTTGGACACGGCTCTCGACGACGAGGCGTTCTTCGTCGAGGAGACCGGCCGGCACTACACCGCGCCCGTCTGGGTCAGCGAGTTCGGCATCGGCACCAGCGAGACGAATCCGGCCGCCCGCACCTGGTTCGGCAACATCACCGACTACTTCGCCGAGCACGACGCCGACTTCGCGTTCTGGCCGCTGGTGGGCTTCGAGGGCCACGACGACTGGGCACTGCTGCGCTACGACGGCGCCGGCCACCGCACCGGAGTCCTCGACTCCGGCGACTGGCGCGGTGCGGCGTGGCAGCACCTCGTGAACGCGCCGAGCACGACCGGCCCCGTGGCCTCCGTCCCCGTCTGGCGCATGCTCGGCACCGACCACGGTGACGCGGTGGAGTCCCTGCGCGTGCGGGCCGCGGGAGACTGGGATCCGGGAGCCCACAAGGCCGCCTGCCCCGACGGGTTGCGGCTCATCGGTCTGAGCCACACCACCGGTCGCGGCCTGTGCACCGACAGCGGCGCCGCCGAGCCGCGCACCTCCGAGGCGGGTCAGACGGTCGTCACCGACGAGCGGTACGTGCCCGCGGGCGGCGACTGGGCGTCCGGGTACATTAAACTCCAGTGCCCGGCAGGCAACTTCCTGATCGGCTACAGCCTGCGTGGGGAACGCCTGTCGGCGGCCCTGTGCGTGCCGGGTCGCACCCCGCTGTCGGGAGCCACGCGCACCGTGTGGTTCGACCGGTCCGACAACCGTCCCACCGGCGCCCCGGGCGGGGACTTCGCCTACGGCGACTACAAGGGCCAGTGCGGGGCGGACGAGTACGCCGCCGGGATCGCCTTCACCACCCGGTTCGGCAGCCGCCCGGGACCCGATGCCCTGCTGTGCCGCACCCTGCCGTGACATCGGCCCGAGTGGCCAACCCGTCTGGACCGGCCACGAGTTGACGGGCGGGGCTCTCCCGTGGGACCCACGGGAGAGCCCCCGGGAGCCGTACGCCGTACGGGTCACCGGCCCGCTGGGCGAAGCGGCTGCCGCCCGGGCGCGTCGGCTACACCACGAAGGCGTTCACGCGCCCCGCGGCGATCTGCTTCTTGCCCGTGACCGGCTGCGCGACCGCGGGCTGAGGCGTGGCGGAGTTGACGCTCCAGCGGTATCCGGCGAAGAGGGAGGTGCCGGGGTCGGCGTAGAAGATCATGTGGCCGTAGCCGACCCCGCTGTACTCGGTGTACGCGCTGTCGTCGTCGGCGAGTTCGGCCCGGGTGTCGGGATAGGCGCGGTAGTGGTCGACGCTGGTCTGGCTGGTCCGGTCGGGGCCACCGTGGGGGCTGTTGGTGCAGTCCACGACCTGGAAGAGGTGCGGGACCACACCGGTGATGCCCAGCTTGCCGTCCACGGAGGAGGACAGGGTGCCCAGGTACTCGCGGATCAGCACGGTGTGCCCGGTGTAGGGGGTGCTCTTGACGGCGGGGTCGTAGTCCCAGGCGACGATGTCGCCCGGGCGCAGGTTCACCGGCTTGGTCACCGGGTCGAAGTGCGGCACATCGGAGGCGTTGAGGAATCCGGCCTGCAGATCCTCGGCGTTGGGGAAGGACGTGGTCCGGGTCGAGCCGTCCTTCGGCGGGAAGTACTGGTTGAAGTACGCCGGGGTGGCCCAGCCGTACGCGGTGTCGGCGCCGTAGGAGCGTTGCAGCAGCGAGGTCATGAACGACGCGCACTGCGAGAGGTTCTCGAACTCCTCCGGGCGCCCGGGACGGCCCCAGGCCACCTGGGTTCTGCCGAGGTTCTCCCCGTTGGTCTGCTCGACGTTGTAGCGGTTGTGGCTCCACTGGTCGGCGCGCAGCCGCAGGTACTCCACCAGCGTCTCGGCCTCCAGCAGGTGCGGCGGCTTGAGCTTGTAGAGCCCGGCGGTGGCCGGCTCCGCCGCGGCGGCCCGCGCGGGCGAGACCAGCGATCCGGCGGACACGGCGAGCGCCAGGCCCGCGCCCCCGGCGAGGAGATGACGACGCGACGGGCGGGACGACGGACCGGAAAAGGACGTGGACAAGGCGCCTCCATGGAATCGAACGGTGACATCGGCCGTGGGACCGGCCGGTTGGGGAGGGTGATCCGGGCTCCCCGTCGCTCTGCGGGGCGATCCGGTCGACTCGGAGCACGCGTCTGTGGTCATGACGTTCCATGGATCCCCCGCTCGTTGCCTCGAACGTCGCCGCGATCTCCCCGTCCCGCCGCGAACGCCGCCGTCCGCCGGGGCGGACCGCAACGTGATGAACATACCGGCTGTCGATTTCCAGGAGCGGGTTCGTCGCCGTGCACGCGGAGGCCTTCGGTGTCCGCTCCCACCGGTCGGCGCACGGACGACGTCACGGTGCTACTCCTGCACGCCGCACACAACTGCCTGCTTGAACAGGACAGTTGATGTGCGAAGCTGTCCTGAACCGTCCACGGATGGGGCCGTGGCGGTGATGGAGAGGGGCGCGGTGTGGGGCAGGACGGCGGCTTCGGCGTGGCCGAGATCGACACCAGCAGGCCGCAACCCGCGCGGATCTACGACTACCTGCTGGGCGGCAAGGACAACTACGAGGTCGACCGGCGGGCCGGCGACGAACTCGCCGCCGCCGCACCCGAGGTACGCATCGGTCTGCGGGCCAACCGCGCCTTCCTGCGGCGCGCCGTCCGGTACGTCGTCGGCAGCGGCGTACGCCAGATCCTCGACATCGGCACCGGGCTGCCCACCTCGCCGAACGTGCACGAGATCGCCCGCGAGCCGGCGCCGGACGTACGCGTCGCGTACGTCGACAACGACCCGATCGTGGCCGCGCACGCGGGCGCGCTGCTCAGCGGCTCCGGCACGACCAGCGTCGTGCTCGCCGACGTGCGCGACCCGCGGGCCGTGCTGAACCATCCCGATGTCCGCCGGGCCATCGACTTCGACGAGCCGGTCGCGCTGCTCCTCGTCGCCGTCCTGCACTTCCTCACCGACGCCGAACAGCCGGAGCGGGCCGTCGCCACCCTGCGCGACGCGCTGTCGGCCGGGAGCTTCCTGGTGCTCTCGCACGCCACCGGCGACTTCGCCGACCGCAGCGCGGCACAGGCCGTCTACACCAAGGCGACCGCCACGCTGAATCTGCGCTCGTGCGGCGAGGTCGAACGGTTCTTCGACGGCTTCGACCTGGTCGAACCGGGCCTGGCCCAGGTCCCGTTCTGGCGCCCGGACACCACGCCTCCGCCCCGCTCGCACGAGATCGGCTTCTACGGGGGCGTGGCCCGCAAGACCGCCTGAGGGCGCGGGCGCGAGCCGGGGATCAGGCGGACTCCCGCACCACCAGCTCCGGGTCGAAGACGACCGAGGTGGGCTCGGTGCGGGTGCCGTGGATGTGCTCGTCGAGAAGGCGGGCCATGTCGGCGGCCATGTCCTCCACGGGCTGGCGGACGGTGGTGAGCCGGGGCCGGCAGACGCCGGCGACCGTGGAGTCGTCGAAGCCGACGACCGCGACGTCCTCGGGCACGCGGCGGCCCTGCTCGCGCAGCACCTGGCAGGCCCCCTGGGCCATGAGGTCGTTGGCCGCGAACACGCCGTCCAGGTCGGGGTGCTGGGCGAGCAGATCGGCCATGGCCGCGGCTCCGCTGTCCAGGGTGAAACCACCCTCGGCGACGGGGACGTAGGGCTGCCCGTGGCGGGCCAGTGTGTCGCGGAAGCCGGCCAGCCGCTCCTGACTCGCGCCGACCGCCAACGGACCGGAGATCGTGGCGAGTTCGCGGCACCCCCGGGCGAGCAGGTGCTCGGCGGCGAGCCGGCCCCCGTCCCGGTGGGCCAGGTCCACATAGCTGAGCGGGACCGGGCGGGAGGGGCGGGCGAAGAGCACCGCGGGCAGCCGGGCCTCGGCGAGCAGCGCGGGCAGGGGGTCGTCGGCGTGGCTGGAGACCACCAGCGCGCCGTCGGCCCGGCCCTGCCGCAGGTAGGTCAGCACCTCCTGGCGGGAGTCGGCCGACTCGGCGAACATCAGCACCGGGTGCACCGAGCGCGGTCGGAGGAAGCCGACGATCCCGGCGACCACCCGTCCGAAGAACGGGTCCGCGAACACCCGGGCGGCGAAGGCGGCTTGAGCCTCGTCCGGGGCGCCCCCCGCGCCGGAGACCACGAGCGCCACCGTCTCGGCCCGCCGGGTGACCAGGGAGCGTGCGGCCCTGTTGGGTGCGTATCCGATCCGCTCGATCGCACGCCGGACGACTTCCTGGATCGCCGGGTCCACGTTGCGTACGCCGTTGACGACCCGGGACACGGTCGCCCGGGAGACACCGGCCTCCCGGGCGACGTCCTCCAGCGTCGGGGCCTGTCTGCTCATGCCCGCACCCTAACCGCGCGGCGGCCTGGGAGGATAGAGCGCTCTCCAAGTCGGTTAGCCAGGTCAGTCGCCCAGGACCCGCTCCCACAGCAGCCCGTCCCGCCAGCTCCCATCGAGAAAGATTGAGGAGTGCGCCACGCCGTACGGGCTGAACCCGTTGCGGCGCAGCACCCGTTGCGACGGCAGATTCTCCAGATTGGTGGACGCCTCGGCGCGGTGCAACCCGAGTTCGTCCGTCATCACCCGAACTACAAGCCCGACGGCGCGCCCGGCGTGCCCTTCATTTTGGGCGACGCCGGCGATCCAGTAACCGACGGAACCGCGGCGAAGGTGCGGCTGCGGCAGGATGCCTCCGATGGTGACCTGCCCGATCACCCGGTCGTCGGCGAGTACCACGCCCGGCCAGACCACGCCGGCCCGGTATCCGGCCAGCAACCTGTCGATCCGCTCCGCCTGGCCCTCCGGGGTGAAGAAGTCAGCCGGTTGGGCCGGTTCCCACGGACGGAAAGCCTCGAAGTCCCGCACCCTATGCGCGGCGATCGGGGTGGCATCGGTGGGCTCTATCAGGCGGATCCTGGTGCTGTTGTGCATGGGCTGATCCTCATCGCGGTGCGTCGGACAAGACCGGCCAGCCTATGCGAGCCGCAAGAGCCGACACTTCTGGCCAAGCGCTTCATTCTGAAACGATCAGCGGCTCTCAGGCCCGGTCGCTCACGCGACAACAGTGCACATCCGTGCCCACGGCTGAGGTCAGAGCAGGCTTAGTGATTCCCTTCACCTCCCCTCTGAGCGGCGGAGCACTGCGAATGACCCCGGTAGGCGGTGCGGCGGGTCCTGCGTGGACGGGGTGACACCGGTGACCGGCGGGTCGGCCGGGATGTAGCCGTCGCCGTCGGGGTCCTCGGGTGAGAAGGCCGTCGACGGCGCCATGGCATGGCCGGGGTGCGCGATCGCGGCGGTGGTCCGGGGCGTTGAGGACGCGGCGACCGAGGTGAGGCCGAGTGTGGTCAGCAGCAGCGCGGAGGTGACCAGCGCTCCCGAGAGGATCTTCGATCTCCGTGGCATGGGGGCTCCTCGACGAAAGGTGGGGGCTTGCGGTCGTACGGAGATGGGAGAGCGCTCTCCCACCGCTGGAGTGTTGGGGCGGTGAGGTGAGGGCGTCAAGGGAATCGACCAAAGGATCAGAAGACCCTTTCGCTCACTTCTCGAAGGCAGGAGCGGCAACATGACGGTTACTCAGGAGCGTCGCACGGAAATTCGGTCGTAACTCTTGACGCATCGTTCACGCCAATGAAGCATCCAACGGCAAGAGAGCGCTCCCCGACCCCACTTCGTTCATTTCCTGAACAAGGAGAGCCGCGCATGCCCCCCTCCTCCCCCTCCTCCCCGTCCGCCCCCTCCCCCTCGTCACCACCCCCGGCGTCCGTCGGCCGCCGGACCGTGCTCGGTGCCGCGGCCGCGGCGGTGCCCGTGCTGGCCGGCGTGTCCGCGCCGGCCAGCGCCGCCACCGCATCCCGAAAGTCGCCGCGCGCCCTGCCCGGCGGGGGCGACCTCGGCCCGAACGTGCTCGTCTTCGACCCCGCCACGCCCGGCATCCAGGCCAAGCTGGACCAGGTCTTCCGGCAGCAGGAGTCGGCCCAGTTCGGCACCGGCCGCTACGCGCTGCTGTTCAAGCCCGGCACGTACAACGGCCTCAACGCCCAGATCGGCTTCTACACCTCCATCGCGGGCCTCGGCCTCTCCCCCGACGACACGACGATCAACGGTGATGTGACGGTCGACGCGGGGTGGTTCAACGGCAACGCCACCCAGAACTTCTGGCGTTCGGCGGAGAACCTGGCCCTGGTGCCGGCCAACGGCACCAATCGCTGGGCGGTGGCCCAGGCCGCGCCGTTCCGTCGTATGCATGTGCGCGGCGGGCTCAATCTCGCCCCGTCCGGCTACGGCTGGGCGAGCGGCGGCTACATCGCGGACAGCCGGATCGACGGTCAGGTCGGTCCGTACTCGCAGCAGCAGTGGTACACCCGCGACAGCGTCATCGGCAGCTGGCTCAACGGCGTGTGGAACATGGTGTTCTCCGGCGTCCAGGGCGCCCCGGCGCAGAGCTTCCCGAACCCGCCGTACACCACGCTCGACACCACGCCCGTCTCCCGCGAGAAGCCGTTCCTGTACGTCAGCGGCAGTGAGTTCCGGGTCTTCCTGCCGGAGAAGCGGACCAATGCCCGCGGTGTCACGTGGGGCAGCGGCACACCCCGGGGCACGTCCCTGCCGCTGTCGCAGTTCTACGTCGCCAAGCCGGGCGTCAGCGCGGCGACCCTAAACCAGGCGCTGGCCCAGGGGCTGCACCTGCTGCTGACACCGGGCATCTACCACGTGGACCGGCCCATCCAGGTGAGCCGCCCCAACACCGTGGTGCTGGGGCTGGGTTACGGCACCCTTGTGCCGGACAACGGCACCACGGTGCTGAAGGTCGCCGACGTCGACGGCGTACGGCTCGCCGGTTTCCTCGTCGACGCGGGGCCGGTCAACTCCGCGACCCTGCTGGAGGTCGGTCCGGCGGGCGCGTCGAAGGACCACTCGGCCAATCCGACCACGGTGCAGGACGTCTTCGTGCGCATCGGCGGCGCGGGCGCCGGCAAGGCGACCACCAGCATGGTGATCAACAGCCGGAACACCATCGTCGACCACACCTGGGTGTGGCGCGCCGACCACGGCACCGGCGTCGGCTGGGAGACCAACCGCGCCGACTACGGGGTCGTGGTGGGCGGCGACGACGTGCTGTGCACCGGACTGTTCGTGGAGCACTTCAACAAGTACGACGTGCAGTGGAACGGCCAGCGGGGCCGCACGATCTTCTTCCAGAACGAGAAGGCGTACGACGCCCCGAACCAGGCCGCGATCCAGAACGGTTCCGTCAAGGGCTACGCGGCCTACAAGGTCGGCGACGGCGTGACCGCACACGAGGGCTGGGGCCTGGGCAGTTACTGCTACTACAACGCCGATCCGTCCATCGTGCAGCACAACGGCTTCTCCGCCCCGAACCGTCCGGGTGTGAGGTTCCACGACCTGCTGGTGGTCTCGCTGGGCGGCAACGGCCAGTACGAGCACGTGATCAACGAGACGGGATCGCCGACCTCGGGCACCTCCACGACGCCGTCGACCGTGGTGTCGTACCCCTGACGCGCTGCCTCCGCATCGCCGGTCCGCCGCGCCGCACGGGCGGCGGCGGACCGGCACGCGGGAGCGCTCGGCACGAGTGGCGTCGCTGTGACCGAGCAGTATCGTGAAGGTGTCTTCGCGCCCCAGGTACCGGCTCGCCCGCCGGAACGACAGGAGGGGTTCCGATCGTGGACATGAAACTCGAGGTCGTGGTGGTCCCGGTTTCCGATGTCGACCGGGCGAAAGGCTTCTACGAGGGGCTGGGATGGCGGCTGGACGCCGACTTCCCCACCGACGACGGCTTTCGCGTGGTGCAGCTGACCCCGCCGGGTTCCGGGTGCTCGGTGATCTTCGGCGACGGAGTCAGCTCAGCCGCTCCGGGATCCGCCGAGGGCCTGCACCTGGTGGTCTCGGACATCGAGGCGGCGCGCAAGGAACTGGAGGGGAAAGGCGTCCAGGTGAGCGAGGTCTTCCACGACGCGGGCGGTGTGTTCCACCATGCGGGCGCCGAGAATCGGGTGTCCGGCCCGGATCCCGAGCGCCGCAGCTACGCCTCGTTCCTCTCGTTCAGCGACCCCGACGGCAACGGCTGGGTACTGCAGGAGATCACGGAACGGCTGCCGGGCCGATGACACCGGGCGAGCCGTCATGACCCCGACGGTGGATCCGGACCGCTCGCACTGGGACGTGATCGTGCTGGGCGGCGCCGCGGCCGGGGAGAACGCGGCGCAGTACGCCGGCCAGTTCTCCGGGCTGTCCACCGTGCTCGTCGAGAACAGCCTGCTGGGCGGCGAGTGCTCCTACTGGGCCTGCATGCCCAGCAAGGCACTGCTGCGCCCGGTCGAGGTGGTGGACGCGGCCGCCCATCTGCCGGGGGTGTCGGCCCGTCTGGAGGCCGCCGAGGTCCTCGCCCGGCGCGATCAGGTGACCAACCACCTGGACGACACCTCACAGGTGTCCTGGGCCCTGGGCACCGGTATCGACGTCGTACGCGGTTACGGGCGGCTGGCGGGCGAGCGCACCGTGGTGGTCGGCGGCCCCAACCGTCCGGACCGGATGCTGACGGCCGGCCACGCCGTGGTCGTCGACACCGGCTCCCGCCCGGCCGTGCCGGACGTTCCGGGGCTGCGCGCCGCTCTGCCGTGGACGTCGCGCGACGTGACCACGATGCGCGAGGTGCCCCGACGTGTGATCGTCGTCGGCGGCGGTGTGGTCGCCTGTGAGGCGGCCACCTGGCTGCGTGGGCTGGGGGCGACCGACGTGTCGGTCGTGTACCGCGGCGAGGGGCTGCTGGCCAGGAACGAGCCCTTCGCGGGGACACTCGTCGGCGAGGCGCTGCGGGACAGCGGGGTACGGCTGCACCCTGGACGCACCCTGTCCCAGGTGAAGAGGTCCGATGCCCGGGACACCGGCCAGGGTCACGTCCACGGCGGCGAGATCAGCGCGACGCTGGACGACGGCACGGTGCTGGTCGCCGACGAGGTCGTCGTGGCCACCGGGCGCGTGCCGAACACCGACGACATCGGCCTCGACACCGTCGGGCTCGGCCCCGGCGGGTACTTGCCCGTCGACGACCACCAGTGCGTGCGGGGGGTGAACGGCGACTGGCTCTACGCGATCGGCGACGTGTGCGGCCGTGCCCTGCTGACCCACATGGGCAAGTACCAGGCCCGTATCGCCGGCGAGGTCATCGCGGCACGCGCCCGGGGATCCGCCGAACTGCCCTCCGCCGAGGCGGGACACATCGGGCTGCCCCAGGTCGTCTTCACCTCCCCGGAGGTCGGCAGCGCCGGAATGACCGAGCACCAGGCGCGAGAGGCCGGCATGGACGTGGAAGTCGTCGAGTACGACCTCGCCGCACTGGCCGGCACCTACGTCATGCGCGCCGGCTACCGTGGCCGCGCCAAACTCGTCGTCGACCGCGCCGACGACGTCGTGGTGGGAGCCACCTTCGTGGGTGCGGGCATCGCCGAACTCGTGCACTCGGCGACGATGGCGGTGGTCGGCCGGATTCCGCTCGACACGCTCTGGCACGTGGTCCCCAGCTACCCGACCGCCAGCGAGATCTGGCTGCGGCTGCACGAGACACTCCGCGCGCAGCGGCATGCGCGCAGCGAGCCGTGACGGATCGTTCCCCGGTGTGACCGAACGCCGTGGCCGGTCCCGGTCTAGGAGCGTCGCCGCGTCACTCGTGCGACGACCGTGCCGATCACCGTGATCACCAGTCCGATCCCACCGAAGATGAGCGGCAGCAGCCACAGCGAGGCGAACCCGTTGATCCGCGCGTCGTCGGGGGAATCCGCGCGGTAGAGCACCTCGACGTGCTCACCCACGTCGTACGAGGGCGGGTTGGAACCCGTGGAGCTGCGGAACGTCCTCCGGGTGCCGTCGGCCGACGTGAACTCGACCACCGGGTACGCCGCGGGCCTGTCGTCCACCCGCTTCCTGCGAGTGCCGCTGTCGTGGTCCTTCCGCCAGTCCAGGGCCACCACCGTGCCCTGAGTGCGCTTCGCGTCCGCCAGGTAGGAGACCGACACCCCCGCCAGGATCAGTCCGATGGTCAGGAACAGCGCCCCGAACCCGACCACCACGAACACGATCCACCGGCGGGCACGCGACCCACGAACCCGCACCTGCACCTGCACCTGCACCGACGTCCCCCTCATGTCTCCAGACCGAGAGGGACGCTACGCCACAGCCGGTCAACCGGTGCGGCGGGGCCTCGTGTCACAGGTCGAACTCCACGTGTTCGAGCTCGGTGTACTCCACCTCCAGGCCATGGGCACGGCGGCCGTTGTCACGGAAGTAGACCTCGCCCAGGACCTCTGCCGCGATCCGCCGCAGCTGGTCCTCGGTGGCGCCGGACTCCTGGGCCTCGAAGAGGCGGGCGGCGTGGCGTGGGGGCAGGGTCAGGGTCGGACGTCAGGCCGGGCCACGTCACCCGCGTGCCTCGTCCGCCGCGGGCCCGGACGGTTTCCGCCACACGAACACCTCGGTGCCGGGCGCGCGTTCGCTGAACAGGCCCGCCGAGGACCAGTTGCGCAGCGTCCGGCACAGGTCGGCCTCGAAGGCCTCACGGTCCGGGCCGAACAGGCCGGGCGCCGAGTAGGACATCGAGAAGACTCCGGCCACGACGTCGTCCTCGGCGCGTTCCAGCACCCGCCCGCCGGGGACGACATGCCGCTCGGGCCCCAGGAAACCGGCCCGCGCGAGCACGGCGGGTTCGCCGCCCGGTGTCCCGTTCGGCAGCACTCCGCGCCCCGCACGACGGAGCGGACCCAGGTATCTCCTGACCAACGCGTCGATGGCGCCGTAGGGCACACCGGGATGCGGCAGCCCCTCGCTGCCGCGCCGCTCGCCCTTCAGGTCGGACAGATGCACCAGCGCCCCGCCGGGTTGGAGCATGCCGTGCACGGCGCGGGCCACCAGGTCGCGGTCCATCCAGTGGAAGGACTGGGCGAAGACGGCCACGCTGAACGCGCCCAGCCCCGCGGGGAGTTCCTCGGCCCGCATCCGCACCCACCGCGTCCGCCCGGCCGCTACCCCGTCGGCGGCCCGGCGTCCGGCCTCCGCGATCATGCCGGGGTCGGGGTCCACACCGACCGCCTCGCGGAACACCGGCGCGAGGGGCAGGGCCACCGTGCCGGGCCCGCACCCCACGTCGAGGAGCCGCCCGGTGCCGTCGAGCCCGAGCACGTCCGCCAGCAGCGGCACCAGGCCGGGGGCGTACGGCAGCCTGCCCCGCGTGTAGTACGCGGCGGTCCCCGCGAACAGGGTCTCGTCCCACTCCCAGCCCTCGATCACCACAGACTCCTCCGCCTTCCCGATCGTGGGCCCGCGCGGCGACACCAGACGCCCAAGGGGACCCTTCCGCACGTCGCGGCACCGCTCGACGGTAGGTTGATCGCCATGAGTGACAACGTGTACTTCGACATCACGATCAACGACGCGCCGGCCGGCCGGATCGTCTTCAAGCTGTACGACGACGTGGTTCCCAAGACCGCCAAGAACTTCCGTGAGCTGTGCACCGGGGAGCACGGCTTCGGTTACGCCGGTTCCTCGTTCCACCGGATCATCCCGCAGTTCATGCTGCAGGGCGGCGACTTCACCCGGGGCAACGGCACCGGTGGCAAGAGCATCTACGGCGAGAAGTTCGCCGACGAGAACTTCACCCGCAAGCACGACCGCCCGTACCTGCTGAGCATGGCGAACGCGGGTCCGAACACCAACGGCTCTCAGTTCTTCATCACCACGATCGTCACGGACTGGCTCGACGGCAAGCACGTCGTCTTCGGCGAGGTCGTCGAGGGCCAGGACCTGGTCGACCGGATCGAGGGCGTCGGCAGCCGGAGCGGCGCGCCCGGCGCGAAGGTCACGATCTCCGCGAGCGGCACGGTCTGACCGGCGCCCTGACGCGGTCGCGGGCGACGACAGCGGCCCGGTGACGGCGCCGGCCGGTTCCCTTCCGGCGTCCGGCCGGCTGCCCCACTCGGCGCACGCCGGCGAGGCGCGCCCGGGTTTCACGGCGGTCGCTCAGGGCAGTCGGTGCGCGTGGTCTCGTACGGGCCGGAGCGGCGTGTGTACATGCCGGCGCTGCGGGCCGGCTGGCTGACCCAGACGTTCGTCCACTGGGCCGTGTCCCCGGATCAGGTCCAGCGCCTGCTGCCGGACGGTCTGGCGGTGGACACGTACGACGGAGCCGCGTGGGTGAGCCTCACGGCGTTCGTCATGGCGGGTCTGCGCCCGCCCGGGCTCCCGGCGTCCGTTCGGCTGCCGTCCTTCCCGGAGACCAATCTGCGCACCTATGTGCGGCTGCCCGACGGGCGGGACGGGCTGTGGTTCCTCTCCCTCGAGGTGGGCTGCCCCGCGATGCTGGCCGTCCGCGCGATCGGCGCCCCGTGTCACCTGGGCCGCCTCGATGTGTCGCGGCGTCCGGACACGGTGACCTACACCGGCTCCCGCCGGGGCGGCGGGCCCTCGTACCGGCTGACCGTCCGGCTCGGTGAACCGGTCACGCCCACACATCGGGACGTGTGGCTGACGTCGCGCTGGCGGGCCTTCACCCGGCGGTTGGGCGTCCTCTGGGAGACGCCCGTCGAGCACGAGCCCGTGCCGCTGCGCGCCGCCTCCGTCGACTCGCTGCGGGAGACCCTGACCCGGGCCGTGGGGCTGCCCCCGCCCGGCGCGGAGCCGCTGGTGCACTTCTCGGACGGGGTCCGACAGGTGCGCCTGGGCGGCTCGCGCCCCGTGCGTGGGGCCCACGGCCTCGCCGGCCGGCTCGGCAACCGGTCCGCGGCGGTCCGATGAGCCGCCCCGCCACGGATTCCGGCGGGCCGGGACCGCTGCGGTTCGACGGCTGGATCGCCGGTGTCGGGACGACCTCCGGCACCCGCCTGGTGGTGGGGCACTGGGCCGGCTCGCCGTTCGGCCGGTTCAGCGATGTCATGCTCGAACGGCCCGACGGCCACCGGCTGCTGCTGGCCCCCACCCGGGAGACCGCGCGCTTCGTCGGCGACACCTACGCCTTCGACGAGACACGGGTCGTACCCGTCCGGGTGCGCGCCGGGGAAGACGGCTGGACCGTCGTGGCCGAACCGCTGCTCCACCTGCGTTTCACCGTCGGGCGGCGGGGCGTGACGGGACTGCTGCTCAGGGCCGTTCCGGGTTCGCTGGCCGCCCGGCCGGCCTGGACCGTCGTGACGGACCCGGTCGCGCGTCTGCTGCTGGGCGTGCGGACCCGGGGAAGCGCGGGCGGGGGCCGGCGCGAGTGGTACGGCGCGCGCGACCTGCGTCCGATCACCGCCGCGACCGCCACGTACGAGGGCCGGGACCTCGGCGTGCTCGCGACGGTCGTCCCGCCGGTGCGCTTCGGTTTCGGTTCGACGCCCCGCAGGCCCTCCCTCACCCGCGTCACCACCACGGTCCTGGCACCGCACCCGTCCGTCTGAGCCGCCGGTGCGGCACCACAGTCTTGGCACCGCACCCGCCCCGTCTCCGCCGGCGGTGCGCGCGGCCGCGCCGTGGGTACCCGCAGCAGAAACCGGCGGGGCCCCGGTCCCGTCCCCCGGCGAACGGACGAAGGCAGCACGTCATGCACGACCGACCGCGCTCCGGCGCCCCGGGGCCGGAGAAAACCGGCACCGATCTGGACCTGCTCGGCATCTACCTCAACGACCATCTGGCCGGCGCCACCGCGGGCACGGAGCGCGCCCGCCATCTGGCGCGCTCGACCAGGGATCCGGCGCTCGCCGAGGCGCTCCGTCCCGTCAGCGCCGAGATAGCCCAGGACCGGACGGCCCTGCTCGGCATCATGCGCGACCTCGGTGTCCCCGTGCGCCGCTACAAGGTCTGTGCGGGCTGGACGGCCGAGAAGGTGGCGCGGCTCAAGAGCAACGGCCGCCTGGTACGGCGTTCTCCGCTCAGCACGGTCCTGGAGCTGGAGGCGCTGCGGCTGGGCGTGGAGGGCAAGGTGGCCGGGTGGCAGACCCTGCGCGGCCTCGCCCCGACCGAGCAGCGGCTGGACGCCCAGCAGCTCGACACACTCCTCGAACGGGCCCGGCGGCAGCAGGGCGTCGTCGAGGAGTGGCGCTCCCGGCAGGCCGGGACGGCGTTGCGCAAGGACTGACCATCGGTCCTCGCGCGCCGGCTCCGCCACTCGGGCTCCTGCTGAAGAGCCTCGTCGGCGGCGCGGCGCGGCCCCGAGGGTGAGCGTCCGGAGAACTCCGGAGAACACGGACCGACGGGTCCGGTCCTCCGACCGACCGTCCTCGGCATGTCCAGCCGCGCAGCTCGGGTCCTTTCGTCCGATCATGTCACCAGAGAACTCATCGAGGGCCGCCCGGCGTGCCGCCGGCGGCGCACGACCGTCGGCGACGAACCCTGGTGCGGCGAGCACGGGAGGGACCCGTGAGGCAGTGGCGGCGCGGCCTCCACCGCGCTTGGGAGTGGCTCGGCCTGCGTGCCCTGCTCCGGCGTGGCCGCGACCTGGAGCTGATGCACCGGGCCATGGGGTTCGCCACGCTGGCCCTGGTGACGCTGGCCCCGCTGCTCATCGTGGTGGCGGCGGCCGATCCGCTGGTGCGGGGAGGCTTCGCGTCGTGGCTCACCGACGGCATGGGGCTGTCCGGGCGGTCCGCCGACGCGCTCACCGGCATCATCAGTCCGCCCACCAAGGTCATCGGCACCACGAGCGTGCTGAGCCTGGTCCTGCTCGCGGTGTTCGGTGTGTCGTTCGCGGGCAGCGTGCAGAACGGCTACGAGCGGATCTGGGGCCTGGCTTCCGGTCCCTGGCACCGGGTCTGGCGGCAGGCGACCTGGCTGCTGGTGCTCACCGCCTACCTCTACCAGGAGGTGCAGACGCGCACCGCCCTGCGCGGCACGCAACGGATCGTGCTGTCCGTGGTGAGCGCGGTGCTGTTCTTCTGGTGGGGGCAGCGCTTCCTGCTCGGCGGCCAGATCCACTGGCGCACCCTGCTGCCGGGCGCGATCGCCACCGTCGCCGGCCTCGTCGGTCTCCGGGGCTTCTCGTACCTCGTCTTCACCCCGCTCATCGTGACCAACGCGCTGAACTACGGCGCGGTCGGGACCGTGCTGGTGGTGGAGTCCTGGCTGATCGGCGTCGGGTTCGTCGTCTACGGGGGCGCGCTGTTCGGCCGCTGGTTCTGTGAGCACCACTGGACGCCGACCCACGAGGAGTGAGCGGCCCTCGCCCCCTTCAGTGGGTCGTGGCGGGTTCCTTCGGGTTCGGGGCGAGCAGGGCGGGCCAGTTCCGGGCTTCGGCCCAGTCGGCGAAGGTGTGCCAGCCCACCTCGGGGTGGGCGCGGCGCAGGCCGGTGACGTCGACGTCGAGACCGGTGGTGGTGAAGTAGGCGAACATCGCCGCGAGGTCGCGCGAATGGGTGCGCACGTAGGACAGGGGCACCTCGCGGTGGGTGACGGGACGGCCGGCGGCGGTGGACAGGACCCCGGCGATCCGTGCGGCGGTGAGTTCGTCCGAGGCGATGTCGATTCGGCGGCCGGTGAACGCGGCACGGTGCCGCAGGACCAGGGCCGCGAACGCGCCGATGTCCTCGGCGGGGATGAGCGTCAGGGGGCGGTCGGCAGGCATGGGCCAGGCGAAGGTGTTCTCGCGCAGGCTCTCCAGGGTCCAGCCGGAGGCGAAGTTGTCCATGAACGCAGCGGGGGCGATGATCGTCCAGGGGACGCCGGTCGCGTGGAGGTGGCGCTCGATCTCGGCCTTGCTGTCGTAGTGCGGGATGCCCGTGCCGCGGTCCGCGTGCGCCGCCGAGGTGAACACGATGTGGCCGACCCGGGCGGCCGCCGCCGCGTCCAGCAGGGCCCTGCCCTGGCGGACCTCGGTGGCGGTGTCCGTGCCGAACGGGGTCGTGACCGCGAAGAGCGAGTCGGTGCCCGCGAGTGCGGCGTCCAGGGAGGGGCGGTCGTCGAAGTGGGCCTGCCGGACGTCGGCGCCGAGCCGGCGCAGGGCCTCGGCCGCCTGTGAGCCGGGGGCGCGGGTGAGGGCGCGGACCCGGTGCCCGGCGGCCAGCAGGGCACGGGCCGTCGCTCCGCCCTGGGCGCCGGTCGCGCCGGTCACTGCGATCGTGAGCATGGGGGCTCCTCAAAGTTCTGCGTTACACATTGACTGCGTTACACAGAAGAATAGCCGGAGTTTCACTGCATCGCGCAGATAATTGAGCTGTGGCGTGGATCACGCCCGCGCCTGCGGCGCGACGCCTCAGCGCATACAGTCGCCCGAGCCCGTGAACTCCGGCACACCGCTGTTGCCCTCGAACACGGCCACCGACCAACGGGTGTACCGCCAGGCCTTGTTGCTGCCGTACTCGGCCAGCAGCTTCCGGCAGGCGGTCCTGGTGACGACGTCCTGGAAGTTGGCCCGCTGGGCACGCCCCAGCACCTGGGCGTCGGAGTCGTCGATCCAGACGTAGGCGGCCTTCTCGACGGGGTCGAACCCGAGGCTGATCTCGTTGTCCGCGGCCGCGGGATCCACCCCATTGCCCTCGGCGACCCTCGCCTTCCAGGCTGCGGTGATGGCCTTGTCGGTGGCGTCGGCGACGCGGATCTCCGCCTTGTCGCTGCTCGGGATCTCCGCGGTCGCGATGCCGGACTCGTCCCCCTGCCACTGCCCGGCGATCAGGGTGTAGCACCCGTCGGTGGCCTCGCCGAAGCCGAGGATGTTCGCCTGGGGATCGGTGTCCGAGTCCTTCCAGAAGACCGAGTAGCGGCCGTAGGGCCAGGCGGTGGGGTCCTCCTCGAGCCGGCGGGCGAGGGTGGTGCAGGCCGCCATCTCCCCGCTCCTGCGGAACACTTCCTGCTGCTCTTCGGGCAGCTGGGAGATCGGGCCGCCGGTCACCACCAGCGTCTGCGCGCTCTTGTTGAACGTGACCGTGGGTTCCATGAAGGCCATGTTCTTGGTGGCGAGCATGGTCACCATGCCGTCCTGGACCGCCTTCGCGACGTCCTTCTCGGCCGCGGTCGCCGCTCCGGTGCCGGCTCTCCACTCGTCATCGGTGGGCCGGCTCTCGTCACCGGCACGGGTGTAGGCGGGGTCGGGCACCCCGGCGAGCGGATCGGTCGGAACCAGCGCCCGGCGCGGATCGGCCACCGGGTCCGTCGTCCCGTCGGGAGCGGCGGACCCGGTCCGCCGAGCGGTGCCGTTCCCGTGCGCGGCCGGGGAAGCGGAGGCCGCACCCGTGGCGCCCTTGCCGTCCGCGTCCCGGGCGTGTTCGCCGCCGGTGCCGGGGAAGGCGATCACGGCTCCAGCGAGGCCGCCGGCCACCGCCGCGGCGACGAGGACGGTCGTGATGGTGCGCCTGCGGGAGGACGGTGCCGGGGCATGCCAGCGGGGGTCGTCCAGGGTGGGCATGTCCCACTGCGCCATGACCGCTTCGCCGGCACGCGTGGGCTCCGTGCCCGGTTCGCCGCCGACGACCTGGGTGGCCTGCGCGGCGAGCAGCCCTGCGCACCTCTCCGCCGCCGCGGCCGCCCGCATCCGGTCGGCGGGGTCCTTCGCGAGGGATGTCTCCACGACCTCCCGCAACTCCCGCGGGACGCCGCCCAGATCGGGCTCTCCCGTCATGACACGGAACGCGACCGCGTCCGGCGCGCCGGCGCCGAACGGGAGACGGCCCGTGGCGGCGTAGGCCACCAGCGCGCCCCAGGCGAACATGTCGCCCGCGGGTCCGGCCGTACCGTCGCGGTAGTACTCGGGGCTGATCCAGCCGGGGGTGCCGGTGATGACCCCGGTCCGGGTCACGCTGGTGCCGTCGGCGGCGTGGGCGATGCCGAAGTCCAGCACGCGCGGCCCGGCCGGCGTGAGGATGACGTTCTGCGGTTTCACGTCGCGGTGGACCACACCGGCCTCGTGGATGGCCGCCAGCGCCTGGGCGGTCCCGGTGGCGAAGGCGTACAGGGTGCCACCGGTGAGGGCCCCGTACTCGCTCAGGTGCCGGTTGAGGGTGGGGCCGGGAGCGTAGGCGGTCGCGAGCCAGGGTTCGGCGGCCTCGGGGTCGGCGGCGAGCAGGGGCACCAGGCAGGGTCCCTGCACACGGGCGGAGAGCTGCACCTCGCGGCGGAACCGGGCCCGGAACTCCGGGTCCTGGGCCTGCGCGGGGTGGATCACCTTCACCGCGACCCGGAAGCCGTCGGCGGTGAGGCCGGCGTGGACCGTGCCCATGCCGCCGGAGCCGAGACGGCCGATGATCCGGTACGGGCCGATGCGGGCGGGGTCACCGGGGTGGGCGGGCTGAACTCGCCCGCCGGCGTCGGGGTTGCTCACGGGCGGTCCGCTCCTCCCGATGGCGCCGCGTGCGCGAGCAGTCCGTGTTCCGCCATGGAACTCCCCCCAGGAGTGCGTGAAGAGACGGTGCAGAAGATATGGAGGATGTATATATCACGTAGCACCACGCCCTCTGACTGCCGGTCACACCCTCACGGCGATGCTCCGTTCGTCCGACGCGCCGTCGACCTGCCACTGCCTCGGCGTCATCCCGTAGGCGGCGCGGAAGGAGCGGCTGAAGTGGCTGGGGCTCACGAATCCCCAGCGGCGGGCCACGGCCGCCACCCCGCCCGACTGCGCGTCGGGCCTGAGCAGGTCCCTTCGGCTGCGTTCCAGCCGCTGCAGCCGGATCCAGCCGCTCACGGTCGCTCCCTCGGACTGGAACAGCTTGTGCAGGGAGCGGACCGACATGAAGTGCGCCGCGGCGATGCCGGACGGCGACAGGCCCGGGTCGGAGAGGTTGCGCATGATGTGGTCCTTCACGCGCACCAGGCCGGCCCGGGCGGCCTCCGGGGACGGCGGCGTGAGGCGGCCGCGCCGCTCGTCGATCAGCAGCGCCAGCAGGTCGAGCGCCAGGGCGTCGCCGTCGGTGACCAGCCGGTAGCCGCCCGCGCCGCGCACGAGCCAGCGGCCCGGCGCGCGGGCGGGCAGCCCCGGCAGACGGCGCAGGAGGCCGACATGGCGTCGGATCACGTTCACGGCCGTGGGCGGCGGCTGCCCTCCCCAGAGCGCGTCGACGATCTCGGGCAGGGGTACGGGCTGACCGCCCTCAGCAGCAGGAGTGCCAGGAGCGCCTGCGCCTGGGGTCCTCCGGGATCCAGCTCGTCCTCTCCCCGCCAGGCCCGCACGGGTCCCAGCACCGCCAACCGCACGGTCGGCTCCTGCGGCATGCCGCCCCCTTCGCTGCACCCTCCCCGGCCTCGACTCTATGCCACCAGCCCGATTACCGAGAGTTACAGCAATGCCGAAGCCCTTGGAACATTCGCTTCCTCTGCGTGCAACCTTTCGCCATACCTGCGTGTCTCATGGCATAAGAGCATGCATCGACCAAGGGGGACATCATGCGACGAATATGGGCGGCGATGGCGGCGCTCGTTCTGGCGGGAACCGGCTGGGGAGCGGCATCGACCGCGGCGGGAGCCGCGCCGGCGGCCGCCGCTCGTGCCACGGCCTGTCCGACCGGCTGGGGCAGCGGCGACAAGGGCGGTGACGCCACCGGCGCCGTACCGCTGAAGAACATCAGGACCGGTCGGCACGACTGCTACGACCGCATGGTGTTCGACGTGCCCGGCGGCGGCAGCTCCATCGGCTACCACGTCGGGTACGTCACCCGGCTCCACCAGACCGCCAGCGGCCGATACATCCCGGTCGGCGGCGGGGCCGTGCTCGACGTCCACGTCGGCGCGCCCAGCTACGACCCGGAGACCGGCGCACCCAGCTACCCGGGGCGGGTGGGCCGCACCCTGCCGGGCGTGCATCTCGCGGGCTACCGCACCTTCAGGGACGCCCGGTTCGCCGGCAGCTTCGAGGGCGAGACCCAGATCGGTCTCGGCGTCCGCGCCCGTCTGCCGTTCCGGGTGATCCAGCTGCCGGGGCACGTGGTGGTCGACGTGGCCCACAACTGGACCGGCAGCCGCTGAGCGAACCGTGCGGCTGCGGGGGCTTGCCGCGGGCCCCCGAGTCTGGTTGGGTACCGGCGCCACGCGCGCACAGGGCGTGTCGGGCGGAAGGGGCGGTCGGCGTGCGTGCGACGGTACGGCAGGACAGCGGGGCCGCGTTGCCCGAAGGGCTCGATCAGGCGATACGAGGGACCGCCGAGGACATCGCCGCGCTGCTGCGGGGCGTTCGCGACACGGCGGTTCCCGTACCGGGATCGGAGTGGACCGTCGGCGAGGCGGCCGCCCATCTGGCACTGGCCAACGAGCTGATGGCCGACCTCGCGGCCGGGCGCGAGCGCCCCTACGGTGACGGCACACCGCAGAGTCTGGCCGCGGCCAACGCGCAGTCCCTCGCCGTCTTCGGGGAGCGCCGGGCGGAGCCGCTGGCGACGATGATCACGGAACAGGCCGGGGTGTTCCTGGACGCCATGGCCTCGGCCGCGGCCGATGGGGCCGGCGGGACGGTCGGGACTGCGGACGCTCCGGCCCCCAGCACGCCCCTGGGCCCGATGGACCGCTCTGTTCTGGCGTCCTACCTGCTCACCCACATGCTGGGCCACGGCTACGATCTCGCGCGCGCTCTGGACCGCCCGCACATGATCGACCGTGCGCGGGTGAGCCTCTGCATGCCGTTCATGCTCTCGGTCATGCCGCGCGTCACCGACACCGCGGCCGTCGCCGGGCTCACCGCCCGCTACGCGATCCGCCTCCGCGGGGGCGAGGCGTTCGGCGTATCGCTGGCGGACGGCAGCGTGCAGGTGACACCGGGGCCGCCGGACCGCCCGGACTGCACCATCCTCATCGAGCCCACGGCCTTCCTGCTCATCGCGCTGGGCCGGCTCAACCCCTGGCGTGCCATCGCCCGGGGGCACGTCCTCGCCTGGGGATCCAGGCCCTGGCTGGCGCCCCGCTTTCCTACCCTGTTCACCGCTCCCTGAGCGGCCTCACCCCTGCGAGCGGGTGGCGCCGAAGTGGGTCTCGTGCGTCCAGACATGGGTGCACGAGGGGCACTGCAGGTGGAGCAGGCTGCCGGTGTTGGACAGCAGATAGCGCCAGTGGCCACGGCACTCGCTGCTCTGCTCACAGGTGGCGCACCCACGGCGGTCGTCGCAGTTCGGGCAGTCCACCCAGGCGCGGCGACCGATGTCGGCCTGCGGGTCAAGCGGCAGCATGCCCGCCCCCGCGCCCGGGGAGCACCCCGGCCGCGACCAGCTCGTCGTACAGGCGCTGCTGCTCCGCGTCGAGCCCGGAGTACAGCAGGTCGTAGGCCTCCTGCTCACCGCGCAGCGCGGCCACGGGATCCCAGTCGGGCTCCAGGGCGGCCAGGGCGTGGGTGCGCCGGAGCATTTCGTGGGAGGTCAGGTCGACGACGAAGTCGACCGGCGCGGAGGAGCCGGACCGGTCCGGCGCGGGCTCGCTCGCCGCGGCGGGTTCGTCCGGCTCACCGGGGAGGGCGGGGCCAAAGGAGGACATACCACCGAACGTAGGTAGGCCTTTCCCGCCGAGGCAAGAGCAGGTGGGGGAAGTCACAGCAGGTCGGCGCCCCTCTCGCGCCGTCACCTCAGGATGTTGACGGCCCGCGCGACCACCAGGAGCACGGTCACCAGGGAGACCGAGGACTGGAGCATCATCAGCATCTTGGCCCACCGGGACAGGGGCATCACGTCGGTCGGGCTGAAGGCGGTGGAGTTGGTGAACGAGAGGTACAGGTAGTCCAGGAACGCCGGCTCCCAGTCCGTCGGCGCGACGTCCGGGCTCTGCATCTGCACGAAGAGGAAGTCGGCGAACTGCTGCCGGCCGAGCGCCCGCGCCATCGGGCCGCCCCGGTCCCACTCCCAGTACCACAGGGCGAACACGATGACGTTGGTCAGCCAGATGCCGCCGCCGGTCAGCAGCAGCGGCACCGCGTCCGTCCCCGCCCTGCCGCCGGCCAGGTCCACCACGAGCCGGACCGCGGCCCAGCCGTTGGCCAGGCTGATGACGCCCATCAGGGCCAGGCCCAGCCACCGCAGCCGGCGCGTGCGGGGCTCGACCCGGCGCGGGTTCGCGGCTATCAGCCCGGCCAGCAGCACCAGCTCCAGCACCGGCAGCGCCCAGTACGGCCGGAGCGTGAGCCGGTGCGGCAGCATCAGTTGCAGGGCGACCGCCAGCAGGATCACGGCGGTCACGGCCCAGCGCGGCTCACCGCGGGTCGCCCGCCGCCACGCGGGGACCAGATCGCGCTCGCCGCTCTCCAGCAGCCGTTCGAGCCTGGCCAGGCGGTTCTGGGCGTCACCCGTGTCTTCGGTCATGGCGAAGATTGTCCCGGGCGGCGGGACGGCGCCGGGACGGGGGTCCGGCCCCGCCCCGGGTGTCAGCGGCCGACGATGTCGGTGAACCTCTCGGCGTCGATGTTGCCGCCCGAGGCGATGATGCCGATCCGCCGCGGGAGGTCCTCGACGCGTCCGGCCATGAGGGCGGCGAGGCCCGTGGCGCCGCTGGGTTCCAGGACGATCTTCAGCCGTTCGAAGGCGAACCTCATGGCCCGGACGATCTCTTCGTCGCTGACGAGGGCGATGACGTCGACCAGACGCTGATTGATCTCGAAGGGGATCGCGCCGGGGGTGGGCAGGGCCTGGCCGTCGGCGATGGTGCGGGGCACGGGGATGGTGACGCGCTCACCGATCTCCAGGGAGCGCTTGGTGTCGTCGCCCGCTTCGGGCTCCACGCCGACCATCCGGATGCCGGGGTGCAGCGCCTTGGCGGCGGTGGCGCTGCCGGCGATGAGGCCGCCGCCTCCGACGGGTACGACGAGCGCGTCGAGTTCTCCGGTGTCCTCGAGGAGTTCGAGGGCGGCGGTGCCCTGGCCGGCGATGACGTGCGGGTGGTCGTAGGGCGGGATCAGGGCCAGGCCGCGGTCCTCGGCCAGGGCCTCGCCGAGCGCGGTGCGGTCCTGGGTGTAGCGGTCGTACGTCACGATCTCCGCCCCGTAGCCGGCGGTCGCCTCCCTCTTGGAGCGGGGGGCGTCCTCCGGCATCAGGATGACGGCGCTGGTGCCCAGTTCACGGGCGGCCAGGGCGGTGGCCTGTGCGTGGTTGCCGGAGGAGTAGGCGGCGATGCCCTTGGCCAGCTGCTCGTCGGAGAGCTGGGCCGCCGCGTTGTAGGCGCCGCGGAACTTGAAGGCGCCGATCCGCTGGAAGTTCTCGCACTTGATGAACACCTCCGCGCCGACCAGGGCGTTGAGCGTGCGCGAGGTGAGGACGGGGGTGCGGTGCGCGACGCCCTCGAGGCGCCCGGCGGCCTCACGGACGTCGTCGAACGTTACGGGCGGGGCGGCGGCCATGGCAGTCCTTGCGGTGAGAGGGATACGGACGGGTGCGGGGGCGGCGAGCAGACCGGTCTCCGGCGGACGGGTCACCAGCCGCTGACGCGGTTCCAGGTCGCCTGGATCGCGGGCGCGGGGACCCCGGGGTGCCGGGGCCGTGCGCCGTCGATGACGTGGTAGCCGTGGTGCTGGGCCGCCGTGGCACAGGCGTGGTTGGGCAGGATGCGCAGCCGGGTGCCGACGGGAAGGTCGGGCAGGAGCGCGCCGGCGCGTGCGGTGAGGGTGCCGTGCTCCTGGCTGGCGGCGGTCATGACGAGCCCGGGAACGAGCCGCCCGGTCAGGTCGGTGACCAGACCGTAGCCCTGGTCCTGGGGCTGGGCGGAGGTGCCGCGGTCGCGGGACATCGCCATCCATCCGCCGTCGGTGATGATCCATCCGTACTCGGGTCGGTGGCCGATGACGGTGACGACCACCGACAGGGCCAGGTCGTCGATGTCGCAGACGCCGAGGCCCGCCATGACCAGGTCGAAGAACACGTAGTTGCCGGCGCGCAGCTCGGTGACGCCCGTGAGGTCCTCGGCCGCGTGGGCGGTGGGCGTGGAGCCGACGCTGACGACGTGCACGGGCAGGCCGGCGGCGCGCAGCCGGCCGGCCGCGGCGACGGCGGCGTCGCGCTCGTTCCTCGCCGCAAGGCGCTGCTCTTCGGCGCCGTGGGCGAAGTAGGACTCGCCCGCGTGGGTCAGTACCCCGTCGAGGCAGCCCGCTTCGTGCAGGATGCGGCCGATGCCGACGAGTCCCGGCGCGTCCGGCCCGAGGCCCCCGCGGTGACCGTCGCAGTCGATCTCGATCTGGGCGGGGACGGCGATGCCCGCCGCACGCGCGGCGTCGGCGACGGACGTCGCCTGTTCGGTGCTGTCGAGCAGGATGCGCAGGGTGACACCCCGGCGCAGCAGGGCGATCACGCGGGGCAGCTTGTGCGGGTCGATGCCGACGGCGTAGGTGATGTCGGTGTAGCCGCCGTCGGCGAACGCCTCGGCCTCGGCGAGGGTCGAGACCGTGACCGGGCAGGGCGCACCGTCGTGCAGGAGCGCGGCCACGTCGAGGCTCTTGGCCGTCTTGACGTGCGGGCGCAGGGTGACTCCGAGTCGGTCCGCCCGCCGGGCGAGCCGTTCGATGTTGCGTCGTGCCCTGTCCGCGTCCACCACGGCGAACGGGGTGTCGGGGTCGGCCAGCGTCCTGACGTGGGCCGGGAGCGGGGTGGTGGTCACAGCGTGATGTCCATCTTCTTCAGTAGTGCCGGGCCCAGGTGGAGGTCCTGCATGCGGCGGGCCTGTTCGGGCAGGCCGCAGAAGACGCGGGCGGAGGGGAGGAGTTCATGAACGGCCGTTCACTTGGTGTAGTTGTAGACCGTCGCCCGGGACACGCCGAGCAGGTCCGCGATGGTCTGCGCGGCATCGCGCGAGTCGAAGTAGCCGTCCGCGTGCAGTTGCCGTACGAGCGCCCTCTTGCCTTCGCGGCTCAGTGATCTGGGGGTGTTCCCGCGGTCCGCGGCGAGCGCCTCGACCGCCTGGCGCAGCTCGCGGGCGTTGCGGTCGCGCAGTGTCTCCAGTGGCTGTTCGCGGTGCTCGGTGTCGGTGGCGACGAGGTTGGACAGGGCGAGCGTGACCGGCGACAGCACGGAGACGTCGAGGTTCAGACAGAGGGCCGCGATGTACTCGCCGGCGCTGTTCCTGATGCCGATCGACGTGCTCTTCGCGGGGCGGCCGTCGGGGAACCGGTTGGGGTAGTTCTGGATGACGCTGGGGTACTGCGGGTCGGCGATGCGGGCCAGTCCCAGCTCGGTGGCGGAGTCCCCGATCCGGCGGCCGGAGAGATTGTTCTCGATCGCCCGGATCGCGTGCCGAGGATCGCGCAGGTCGTGCAGGACCACCTCGCACAGGCCCGGGAACATCCGGCCCAGGGCGACGGCGATCTTCTCCGCTTCGCGGATGAGATGTTCCTCGGCCTCGGCCTGGGCGGTGTCCGTCAGGTGGTCCATCACGGCCTCCCGATGACCTGGGCAGCGGGTCTCCGGGCGGTCCCCCACCCGCGCAACTCGACTGTTTTTCCAATTCTGGACAGTTAGGCTAAGTCATCGCCCCCGCGCAGTCCAGCCGCCCGGGAGTCCGTTCAGGCTCCCCGGCCGGCGGGCTGCCTGCGCTGAGCGACAAGTCGTACCGGTGCGTTGACGGCGCCGTAGCCGCGGTAGCCGCCGCTTCGCTGCACGAACTCGAAGAAGACGTGCCCGACCGTCTCCGTGTAGCAGTGCCGGAACTCGCCGCCGCGCTCGTCCCGGTCGTAGAGGATGCCGAGTTCGCGGTACACGGCCAGTTCGTGTTCGGGCAACTCGTGGCGCGCCTCCAGGTCGTCGTAGTAGTTCGCGGGCACCGGCAGCAGCTTGGCGCCCGCCGCCCGGAAGCGGCGTACCGCCGTCACGAGGTCGGCCACGGCGAAGGCCACGTGCTGGGTCCGTGCGCCGGCCTCGTCCGTCGGTCCGGGGGCGAGGTTGAGGACCAGCCGTGGTCCGTCGTCCGGGGCGGACAGGGCACGGCTGCGGAAGAGGCCGTAGGGATCGGCCAGTTCGACGGTGTCGTGCGGGTGCAGCCCCAGTACCGCACGGTGGAAGAGCACCGCTTCGTCGAAGTGGTGCCAGGGCTGGGTGAGCGCGAGATGGTCGATACCGGTGACGCCGCCGGCCCGGCTCTCCGCCGAGTACGCGAAGTCCTCGCTCCAGCCGGGCAGGCGGGGACAGAACAGCACCTCGGTGCCGTCCGGCGCCTCGACCGACTCCAGCTGGACGTCCTGCGCGCCGCGACGCTTGGGCAGGGCGGGAGCCGGCAGGGCCTCGGCCCGGCGGACGGACGCTTCCGGATCCGGCGCCTCCAGACCGAGGGCGACCAGGGCCGTACCCGCCCGGCGCGTGGCGGCTGCGGCGTTGACGAGTACCCGGGCCTCTCCCTGTTCCCAGAGGTCGACGGGCTTGCGGCGGTGCCGGGCGGTGCGGGTGAAGCCGAGCGCGGCCAGCAGTCCGCCGACGGGCTCGGGATCGGCCGCGGCGAGTTCGGCGAAGGCCACGCCGGACGGCACGGCCGGCGCCGGCAGGGAGGACGCTCCGGCGCTCTCCTCCAGGGCGAGCAGGGACCGCAGACCGTCCACGGCGGTGCGGCCCGCGTCCGCCTGACGGAACACGTCATTGAAGACCTCCAGTGACAGCGGCCCCTCATAGCCGGTGGTGAGTACCTGCCGCAGGAGCCCGGCCAGGTCGAAGCCGCCCTGGCCGGGGAAGCAGCGGTAGTGGCGGCTCCACTGCAGGACGTCCATGGCGAGCAGCGGGGCGTCGGCCAGCTGGAGGAAGAAGATCTTCTCGCCGGGGATGCCCTCGATGCCCTTGGGGTCCGAGCCCCGGGAGAGGATGTGGAAGCTGTCCAGGCAGGTGCCCAGCGCCGGGTGGCCGGCGGCCTCGACGATGCGCCAGGCGTGGTCGTACGTGCTGACGTGCCGCCCCCAGGCCAGCGCCTCGTACGCCACCCGGACACCGAAGTCCTCTGCCAGGCCGGCCAGTTGGCTCAGCTGCCGGGCGGCCAGCGCGTCGTCGTCCACCGCCTGCGGCGAGACGTTGGAGCAGACCAGCACGGTGTCGGCGCCGAGGCGTGCCATCAGCTCGAACTTGTGCCGGGCCCGGCGGAGGTTGCGGGCGAAATCCGCCTCGGGCACGGCCTCGATGTCCCGCATCGGCTGGTAGAGGTCGATGCTCAGGCCCAGGTCCGCCGTGCGGGCGGCGATCTCCTCGGGCGACAGGGGACTCGCGAGCAGGTCGTTCTCGAAGATCTCGACGCCGTCGAAGCCGGCCCGTGCGGCGGCCGTGAGCTTCTCGGTCAGGGTGCCGCTGAGGCAGACGGTGGCGATCGACTTGCGCATGCGCGCCGTGCCGGTCCGGTCCGTCGCCGTGGGGACTGGTGCTGTCACGGAAACTCCAACCTGACCACTAGGCGGTTCGATCGTTCCACTGTGCGGTCACCCTAGCCACGTGGTGAAGCCTTCAACAAGGCCAGGTTCCGGCGGGGGGCCACCTGAGTGCGGTTTCCCCGTTCCACGCAGCGGACTACGGTCGGGGGGGACGGATGGACCGGCGCGACGAGGAGAGACCGGTCGGCCACTAGCGGAAGGCACCAGGTGATCGAGCCAGCGAAGCCGGCGGGCGGCGACCCGGAGCGGCAGCCCACCGGGGTGCGCAGCGTGCGGCGGGCGTTCGACATTCTCAACCTGCTGAGCGAGGAACGGCCGGTCATCACGCTGCGGGAGATCACCGAGGCCACCGGGCTGGCGAAGACCACCACGCTGCGACTGGCTCAGACCCTGGAGGAGAGCGGCCTGCTGTGGTCGCACCCGGCCGGCTACACGGCCGGGCCCGGGCTGTGGCGCTGGGCCTATCTCGCCCGCAGCCTCTGGGAGGTGCCCCAGGAGACCCGCAAGGTCATGCGCGACCTGGCCGACCGGCTCGGCGAGACGGTCAACCTCTTCGTGGCCCGTGACGTCCACCGGATCTGCGTCGCCCACGAGGAGAGCCCACACCCGCTGCGGCACGTGGTCGACGTCGGCGACGAGCAGCCCCTGTGGACCGGTGCCTCCTCCAAGATCCTCCTGCGCGACGCCTCCGAGGCACTGCTGCGCCGCGTTGCGGCGGCCTCACCCGGCGGCGGGACCGACGCCGACCGGCTGCGAATCTGGGCGGCCGAGGCGGCCGAGCGCGGCTACGCGGTCAGCAGCAGCGAGTTCGACGAGGGGCTGACCGCCGTGGCGGTGCCCGTGACCGGCCGCACCGGACGGGTCGTGGCCTCCCTGTCGCTGAGCGGCCCAAGCCACCGTTTCCCCTACGAGGCCGTCGAACGCTTCGCCGCCGAACTCGCCCGGGGCGCCCGGCTCATCTCCGACCAGGGTTTCAGACACCCGTTGGGCAGCGAGGACTGATCACTTCCAGGCGCGGTCCAGGAAGTCGGCGATCAGCGGGGCGATCTCCGGCAGATGGGTCTCGAGGGCGAAGTGGCCGGTGTCGAAGAGGTGGAGTTTGGCGTCGGGCAGGTCGCGGAGGTAGGCGTGCGCGCCGGGCTCGGTGAAGAAGGGGTCGCGGCTGCCCCACATGATGAGGGCGGGCGGAGTGTGCCGGCGCAGCCATGCCTGCCAGGAGCCGTAGCGCTCGACGTTGGAGTGGTAGTCGAAGGCCAGTGCCTCCTGGGCCTCCTTGCGGCCCGGCAGGTCCAGGAAGTGCTGGTCGAGGGTCCAGCCGTCCGGGGCGATCAGCTCGGGGTCGGCGACGCCCGTCTCGTACTGGCCGCGGGTGCCGGCGAGGGTGAGCATGCCCTGGATCGCGTCCTGGGCGCCGGGGGTCCCGGGCGTCAGGGCGATGAGGCCCCGGGCCGCGTCCGAGAGCCCTTCCCCGTAGACGTTGCCGTTCTGCACGACGAGCCCGGCGACCCACTCGGGATGGCGTTCGGCGATACGGAAGCCGATGGGCGCGCCGAAGTCGAAGACGTACATCACGAACCGGTCGAGGCCGAGGCGCTGTACGAAGCCTTCCGTGATGTCGGCGAGCCGGTCGAAGGAGTAACTGAAGCCGTTCGGCGTCTCGGTGTGGCCGAAGCCCGGGTAGTCCGGGGCGATCAGCCGGTAGTGCGGGCCGAGGACGTCGATGAGGCGGCGGAACTGGTGGGAACCGGACGGAAAGCCGTGCAGCAGCAGGAGTACGGGGGCGTCGGCGCGGTCGGGCAGGGACTCCCGGTAGAAGACGCGGACGCCGTCGACGTCGAGGTGGCGGTGGACGGTACGGGCGATCGAAGCAAGCATGCTAATCCTTTGTCCGTCTGGTTATGCATTAGGTATAGGCGAGACCCACCTAATGCGTCAACCCGCAGATGTACCATTACTCACATGAGCGATCTCGTGCCCCTGACCGGAGAACCCCTGGCGCTGGACCTCGTCAACACGCGCCCGACCGCGGCCGACCTGCTCGCGACCCCCGGCGACCTGCGGAACTGGTGGACTCTCGAGGCCGACCGCCTCCCGGAGGAGGTGCCACGGGAAGTCACCGCGGCGGATCTGGCCGACGTGCTGGCGGTACGCGAGCGCATCGCCCGCACCCTCGATCACGTCCGCCGGGGCGAAGAGCCTCCCGCCGCCGACCTGCGGGCACTCAGCGAGGCACAGCGTGCCGCCCCGGCGGTCGACGAACTGGCGTGGAACGGCTCGACGGTGACCGCCACGCGCCGACGCGACGGCTCACCGGGCCGGCGGCTCGCCGCCTGCCTCGCGGAGGCCGCCGCCGCACTGCTCACCGATCCTGCGGTCATGAACGTCCGCGAGTGCGAGGCCGACGACTGCGTGATGCTCTTCCTGCCCGCCCATCCACGCCGCCGCTGGTGCTCACCCGCTCGCTGCGGCAACCGCATGCGCGTGGCCCGCCACTACCAGCGCCACAAGTCCCAGTGAACCGTGGTCCAGTGCGGGGGCGGCCGGCCTCGGCCTGTCCGGCGCGGCCGGGCTGCCGGCCGACGGGCGGGGGTGGTCGGCGGGGTGGGGTGCTGCAACTCGCTTGCACGGCAGGCCACTTTCCGCCGCCGCCGCTTGAGGCGGACCACCTCACACACGGCCCCATGCCGGCCTGGGCGAGTGGAGCCGTGGTGCCGCAACTCGATTGAGCCAGGAGGCACTTCCACTGATGCGGCTCGAGTCGGACCGCCTCACACGCGGCCCATGCCGGCCTGGGCGAGTGGAGCGGCAGCGCCGCAACTCGATCGAGCCACGAGGCACTTCCACTGATGCCGCTTGCGGCGAACCACCTCCCGCGCGCCCACGACCTGCCCGGGGCGATCAGAGCCGATGCCCGAACTCGATTGCGTCGCAGGCCACTTTCCCGCTGATGCCGCTTGAGTCGGACCGCCTTCCCCCGCCCCCTGATCGCCGGGCGTGCTCGGCGACACCCGCCTCGGACTCCAGGACACGGCCCTCTCCCCCGGCAGGCCCGGCAACCTGCTCGCGGCCGACGTGACTCGTACATCGTCGCCGCCACCCGTACCACGCCGCCCACCGCCGACCTCGGCTCAGCCCTGCCGCAACCAGTCCCGCTGCACACGGCAGCCGGACCTCCGGCCTCAAGCCAGCTGCCCCACCCCGGTCAGCCACCCCGGGAAAGCGCGGCTGCGGCCGACGTACACGCGACCGCAGCCTCCCGTGGCCCTTACGGCCTACGCGGCGAAGCGCTCCGCCAGGCTCTTCGCCTTGGCATCCGCCTCCTGGAGGGCGCGCTCGCGCGAGGCCTCGAAGAGGGGTACGAGCTCGGCCATGGCCGGGTTGTGCGGGGCCATGGTCAGCTCCGGGACGATGAAGTCGAGCTCGAGTCCCAGGAAATCGGCGAGGACCGCCGTCAGGTAGTTCTGGACGTACTCGTAGGGCTCACGCGGGGTGCCGGGGGCGTAGGAGCCGCCGCGGCTGGCCACGACAGTGACGGGAATGCCCTTGGCAGAGGGGTTCTCGCCCGCGGTACGGCCGAACAGGATCACGTTGTCCAGCCACGCCTTGAGGGTCGAGGGGATCGTGAAGTTGTACATCGGGGCGCCGATGAGCACGGCGTCGGCCTGCTCGAGCTCCTCGATCAGCTTCACGCGGTCCGCGAAGGCGGTGGCCTGCTCGGGCGAGTGCGCGGCGGGGTCGGCGAAGCCGGCGGTGTGGGCCGCCGCGGTGATGTGCGGCACGGGGTCCACCGCCAGGTCGCGGTAGATCACCGTGCCGTCGGGGTGCTGCTCCTGCCACGCCTTGCGAAAGGCGTCCGTCACGGCACGGGAGGCGGACGCCTCACCCGGCAGGAGGGACGAGTCGATGTGGAGCAGTGTGGCCATGGGGGTCTCCAGAAGAACGAGCCCGTAGCGAGACGCAGGGGCTGAGGTTTCGTACTCAGCTATGTCTAACACAGTCACTTACTTTTTTTCATCCCCCAACGGTGAGGTAGTACCCTGACGTCATGGCGGCGCAGCAGACCCACGGCACGGCAGAGTGCAAACGCGTGGACGAAGGCATCACTCGCGTCTTCCAAGTGCTCGGAAAGCGCTGGAACGGCCCGATCGTGGCCGTCCTGCTGGGGCAGCCGACGCACTTCGCCGACCTGCGCCGGGCCATCCCCGGCATCAGCGAGCGCATGCTCTCCGACCGGCTCGCCGAGCTCGGTGCCGCGGGACTCGTGGTGCGCGAGGTCGACGAAGGACCACCGCTGCGGGTCTCCTACCGGCTGACCGATTCGGGAGCCGCCCTGGAGTCCTCCCTGAGGGAGCTCGGCGAGTGGGCGAAGAAGCACCTGCCGGACGCACCGCCCTGCCCCTGACAGCGACACTCCGGCTCCGCGAAGCCGTCACCGGACGCGAGCGTTCGCCCGGTCGGCGTCAGGCGCTCGTGAGGACGACGAGTTGCCGGGTCGCCCGGGTCATCGCGACATAGCGGTCGACCGCGCCTTCGACGCCCTCGCCGAACCCCTGCGGGTCGACGAGGACGACCAGGTCGAACTCGAGCCCCTTCGACAGCTCGGGGGTCAGCGATCGGACGCGGAACGTCGACCGGAACGCGGGATCGCCGATCACACAGGCGATCCCCTCGGCGTGGGCGGCGAGCCAGGAGTCGAGGATCGAGCCCAGCTCCGCAGCGGATCCGTGCACGACGGGGACCCCGCCGCTGCGGATGGAGGTCGGCACGTTGGCGTCCGGCAGCGCGGCCCGGATGACCGGCTCGGCTTCCGTCATGATTTCTTCCGGCGTCCGGTAGTTGATGTTCAGCGAGGCCAGGTCGATCCGGTCGAACCCGACCCGTTCGAGCCGTTCCCGCCACGACTCGGTGAACCCGTGCCTGGCCTGGGCACGGTCCCCGACGATGGTGAAGCTCCGGGACGGGCACCGCAGCAGCAGCATCTGCCACTCGGCGTCGGTCAGTTCCTGGGCCTCGTCCACGACGACGTGCGCGAACGGGCCGGCCAGCAGGTCCGGGTCGGCGGTGGGCAGTTCGGACTCATCGACCAGGCTGACCCGGGCGTCCTGGCCGCGCAGCATCGTCACCAGGCCTTCGCCGTCGTCGCCGTCGGCCCCGGAATCGGCCGCGGCCGCGATCAGGTTGTCGACGACCTGCGTCATGCGCTCGCGCTGGGCGGCGAGGACGGCCTCACGCCGGCGCTTTCGGCGTGCCACCTCCGGATCTCCGAGCCGCTGCCGTGCCGCGTCCAGGAGCGGCAGGTCGGACACCGTCCACGCCTGGGGGGCCACGCGCTGCAGCTTGCGGACGTCGTCGCGACCGAGCCAGGGAGCGCACATCCGCAGGTAGGCGGGTACCGACCACAGGTCTCCGACGAGATCGGCCGCTTCGAGCAGGGGCCACGCGCGGCCGAAGGCCGTGAGCAGCTCCCTGTTCCGCCCGAGCGACCTGCGCAGCAGCTCGGTCGGTGCGTCGCCGTCGTGCTTGTCCACCAGGATGCCGAGCAACTCCTCCCAGACCTGGTCGCGGGCCTCGTTGTGCGGAGTCCCGGGTTCCGCCGCTTCGAACGCCACGGCCCAGTCGTCGGCGCCGAGCGGGATGTCGGACCAGTGGGTCGTGATCGTCATCCCTTCGGTGGGCGGTTCCTCGTAGAACCTGACGGCGCTCTCGATCGCCTTCACCATGTCCGCGGACGACTTCAGGAGGGCCACGTCCGGGTCGGTCTCGGGTTCCGCCACGGCTCCCTCGGCGACGAGGTCCCGCAGCGTGCAGGTCTGCACGCCCTCCTCTCCGAGGCTGGGCAGGACGTCGGAGACGTACGTCAGGTAGGGCCGGTGCGGACCTACGAAGAGCACTCCGCCCCGGCGGTGACCGAGGCGCGGGTCGGCGTGGAGGAGGTAGGCGGAGCGGTGCAGGGCCACCACGGTCTTGCCCGTGCCCGGGCCGCCGTCCACGACGAGGGCGCCGCGTGATCCCGCGCGGATGACGGCGTCCTGATCGGCCTGGATGGTGCCGAGCACGTCCCGCATCCGGGGCGACCGGTCGCTGCCGAGGCTCGCGATGAAGGCGGACTGGTCGTCGAGCGCGGCGTGCCCGGCGAAACCGTCCGAGGTGAACACCTCGTCCCAGTAGTCGCCGATCCGGCCGCCGGTCCAGCGGTACCTGCGGCGGCTCGCCAGACCCATCGGGTTGGCGTGGGTGGCGCCGAAGAACGGCTCGGCGGCGGGCGAGCGCCAGTCGACCAGCAGCCGACGACCGGAGCTGTCCGTGAGGCCGAGCCGTCCGACGTACACGGGCTCGGGGTCGTCCGCGCCGACCATGCGCCCGAGGCACAGATCCAGACCGAAGCGGCGCAGGGTGCGCAGCCGAGCGGTCAGCCGGTGGATCTCCGCGTCCCGGTCCATCGCCTGCCGCCCGGTGCCGCCGGGCGCCCTGCGTTCGGCTGCGAGGCGGCCGGACACTTCGACGATCGACTGCTCTAGGCACTCCGCGACGGCCGCGAAGTGCTGCTCGTCGCCGCCGATCAGCGTCGGGTCGGCCTTGGCGGAGAGGCGGTCGGGAAGGTCGAACGCGCTGGTGGTCAGAGAGTTCAGATTGATCAGCTCCGATGTGATACGGCTTGCGGTCGGATGCGGGTTCTCGTGTTCAGGGGCCGGCCGTTGCCGCGTGGTTCACGCGGGCGCCGCGGCCCTGCCCCACCGGACGCGTTCAACCGGTCGCGTTCGACTGGTCACGTTCGGCCGGTCGCCTTCAACTGGTCGCGTTCAACTGGACGCCTCGAGCAGCAGCTTCGCGGCCGAGGCTGCTCCGTCGGTACGGATCAGGCCGGTCATGGCGGTCGCTCGGGCGCGGGTCTCCGGGGTCAGGGCCGTGCCGAGCGCGGCCGACAGGGACGCGAAGGTCGGTGTGGGACCGTCGTGTGCCGCGCCGATGCCGAGTGCGGCCACCCGGCCGGCCCAGTACGGCTGGTCGGCCAGCTGGGGCACCACCACCTGGGGCACGCCCGCCCGGGCGGCCGTCGTCGTGGTGCCCGCGCCGCCGTGGTGCACGACGGCGGCCACCCTGCGGAACAGGGCCTGGTGATGGGCCTCCCCGACGGCGAAGCAGTCGTCCTGATCGTCGATCAGGGCCAGGTCGGCCCAGCCGCGGGAGAGGAGTACCCGGCGCCCCTGCGCGCGGACCGCCTCGACGGCCACCCGGGCGACATCCGTCGATGTGTGCATGGGCATGCTGCCGAAGCCCACGTACACCGGCGGCTCGCCGGCCTCCAGGAACGCCACCAGCTCCATCGGCAGTGGGCGCTCCTCGGGCAGGATCCAGGCACCGGTCTGCACGACGTCGAGGTCCGGAGTCTCCTGCCACGGGTCCAGGGTCGGGTCCGTCGCCAGCCAGGGCCGTTCGCCGATGACGTAGCCGCGGACGTCGTCCACCGGGGGCAGCCCGATCGACGCCCGGTTGGTGTTGAGCGCCTCACCGAACAGCTCGTTGACGTTCTGCGCGTCCAGGTCCCACAGCACCCGGTTGTCGGTCACCTCCGGCGGCAGCGGCCGGCCCGGATAGGCCAGCGGCGGCCGCTGCGGCGACGGCAGGGTGATCTGCTGGAAGGTCACGGACACGGAGCGGATGCCCAGTTTCTCGGCCACCGACAGCGCCCCGGCTGCGGCCGGCATCATGCCGGTCACCACCATGGCGTCGCATCCCTCGGCCGCCGAGGTGACCGCGTCGAGCTGACGGGCGATCACCTCGGCCGCACGCTGGGGCAGTGACGAGGGCCGCGGCGCCGCCTTCGTCAGGGCGCGGGCCGACGGACCGACCGGCACCATCGGCACGCCGACACCGGCCAACCGCTGTGCGAAGTCCTCGTCCGGAGGTGCGCACACCCGCACCTCCGCTCCGAGTTCCCGCAACCGCACGGCGAGACCCACCAGCGGTTCGACGTCCCCGCGCGATCCATACGTCGACAACAGCACACGCACTCTACGACTCCCGTTTCCGCAGGTCCTCGGCTTCGGACGGGAATTCTGCGGCACGATGGGGGCCTTGCCGCAAGCCCCCCGGTGCGCTATAAGTTGAGAGTGGCAAGGAGTGGGTCAACTCCTTGCCTTCGCTTTTTCCCTCGCTTTTGTCCCCGCGGCCGGTGCGGTGGCCCGTCCTGAGCGCATCGCCCAGCAGCGGTGGCCGAGCAGTGCCTCGACGGCCTCGGTCTCGTAAGTAGAGGTAGTGCACCCACGGCCTACTGACCGCGCGGACCACGTCGACGGGGGGTCTCCTCACAGAAGTCGTCCGGGTGCGCCTCCAGGTTGGGGGACAACAAACGAGCACGGACGCCGGCGGACCTGCAACGCAGGTGAGGAATCACCCAGCCCAAGCCGGAGCCCTCACTCAAGTTGTCTGGGGACAAAGCAGTCCCGCCGACAAGACAAAGTCAGTCAGTCACGCCCAGGTCCTCACGCATGATCCGGCGCAGGGAAGTCAGCGCGGGTTCCGCGGCCTTGAGGTCGATGAGTGCATGATCCGCGCTCTCCCCTTCTCGAGCCAGACCCCGATCAATGCGCTTGGCAGTAGCGTCGATCCCGGCCAGGACGACGTTCAACTCGCGAGATGCCCTGAGCACCGCTTCGGGAACGATCATCTGAGCCTCGGCGTAGCGATCCCGGTAGTCCCGCCGCGCCTCCTCGACCTGGGCGCGGTCGTCGTCCGTGTAGACACCGTCTCGCATGCGATGGAGGGCGTCTTTCAGCACGGTGTGGAAGTGGCGGGAGGCGCGATTCATAGCACTGTACGCAGCGCGTCGCTCCTCAAAGACCCGCCTTCCCTCCTCAGCTTGCCTCTCTTCTGCCCGCTGGCGCTTCGTCGCCCGTGTCGTGATCACAGGCGCCAGGAGCGTGCCGAGTACTCCGACAACGGCAGTGACCATGGCGGCAGTCGTGGCACCCATGCGCGCGACCCTAGCGGCTGACCACTGTCGCTGCCCCCGGAACCCGTCAGCGGCTCTGGTCGACGTCCCGCTGACGTCCATGTCTGCCGACATCAACGACACCAGTTCCGGGGTTGGGCGAGTTCCAAGGGCGCCGCCGGGTGGCCGGCAATCTTCGAGAGGAGGCCACGGCTTGCCGACCGCCCGAAGCCAACGTCCGCCGCCGGTGATGCATCGACATCCGGGGCACCCTGAACCGCCGAACCGCCTCCCGATCACTGGCCGCGGCTTCGATCAAGTCAGCAGCTGTGAGCCGGACTTGCTCACGCCGAGCCCGTGCCACGGCCGTCAGTCCGCCTCCATCGGGATTCCTCATTCTCCCGGCACGGCGCGACCGCGGCAGCCGTCACGCCCCAGGTAACCAGCACCGTTAAAGATCTCCAGCCACACGACCCAACCTGTCCTTCTGCACCCTGTCAGGCACACGAGGTAGACCAGCTCAGCACCGATAGCGCCACTGATCTTCGCCCGCATCGAAGGCCCAGAAGGAGGGCCCTGGCAATTGCCCTGGGTCAACGCCGGCCACCCCCCGCCGCTGCGGCGCCTTCACGCTGCTCGCACTTCTTCATTCGCCAGGTGACAGGGCCGCCGGTTCGAAGCGAATCTCCTCCGGCCCCGCGCCACACGGGCCGTTCATGCCCCGGCCGCCTGGGTGACAATCGCACAATCTTCGAACTCACCATACATTTGGGTTAAAACCCCGTAGATTCCTCTCCATGAGCGGCAGCGGAACTTATAATTTGCTGGCTTCGATGGGATGAAAAGTTAATAGCTGAAGACTTATGCCCCCTAACGGGTGGCGATGGGACAACAGGACTACCGCTCGACGGCCGCGCACCTCCGCATCGCCCTCCGCCACGCCTCGCCCTTCGCCGACAGCGCCTGGTCTTCCGCTCGGACTCCGTGACTCAGGGGGAATCAACGGTGGCGACAGAACCCAGCGGCCCCGTCTTCGTCGGCGCCCAAACGCTGTTAGCCCTCATCAAGGGCCTGACCGAGCGACCGCGCTTCCTGGCCCGGCCGCCGGAGTACGAACTGCGCGGCGACCAGCCGCTGCCGCTGCTCTGCCTGCAGCGCGAGTCTGGTGCCAACGGCTTCCTCGCTGCCGTCGCGCAGCGCCTGGACGCAGCCTCACCACCCAAGGTCCCGTACGCCCTCGTGGACGCAAACAGCGCACGGGAGCAGTCCAGCAAGCGGTGGACCACCGGGGAGTCCCCCGAAGTCCAACCCCTCAGAGAGGCCATGCCGCTGCTACCTCTCCTGGACGTCCTCAGCTTCAGCCTCGCCGCCGACCGATTCGGTACAGGACGGCTGACCCGGTTCAACTACTATCGCCTCGCGGACTGGCTCACCGGTCAGCCGCTGCCTCCGCTGCGGGGACGCAATGATCAACCCGTCGTCCGCCTCCTGCGCCAATGGAGCGGCAGACAGGGACAGCCTCCGGACACCACCGAGGTTTCCAGCGGCGCGATCGACCTGGCATCCGGAGGGCTGACCAGATTCGGGCTGCGCCTGGCGCTCTGGGCCGGCCGCCGTGTCGGCTTCCGTTGGCTGGAGAAGCGGGTCCTGGGGCTGCGCCAGGAATCATGGTGGTTCACCCGTCGGCAGAACTACATGATCCCTCGGCACTCGGCGAGCTTCCTGGGCTTTGCAGAGCGGCTCACCCTCAGCCGGCGCGCCTCGGAGAATCTCGAGCAGATCAAAAAGCTGCTGATCCACGCCTTCCTCGAGGATCTGCGGATTGCCTACCGGCGGCGGCGCTGGATGATTCTGCCCAAGCGAACGGGGTGGCGCCGCACCGCGTACCTGACCGTCCTGCTCGACAATGTCACGGAAGACAACGGCGGTTGGGAACTCCTCCAGCTGATCAACGAGGTGCGTAACGAGACCGGTGAACTGGATCCACTGTTCATCGTCGCGGCGAGCGACGAGGCGCCACCCGCAGGGTCCGGTATCAACTGTGAGATCGTCGACCCGAACGAAGCCGATCTTGCTCTGTCGGAGTGGCGGCGCACCCTGCCGAGCAGACGTCAGCAACTCGTCAAGGACGCCCGGTTCTTCCGGGTCCGGCTGCCGAGTCCCGTCGACCCTGGTGACGCCCGGTCGCTCCCCCGAGCCGACCGCATCGCCTGGGAGACCGACGCAGTCTTCCGCCCCCGCCGAGCTCCGCTCCCGGCTCGACGCGGTCTCGTCGAGATGGCCCTGGTCATCGCCCTGATAGTGCCGCTGATACCCGTTTTCCAGAATGTACGGGACTACTGGAGCGCCAATTGCTCCTACTTCCGCTCCCGGATCACCGACGGGGTCTCGGTGAAGCTGGTCCAGCTCGCCCCGGGGGACCTGCAGTGCATCGGCTACAGCGACAACGACTCCCAGGTCTTCGGCGTCGACGAGCGGCTGCGGAACGCCCAGAAAGCGATCTTCGAACAGAACCGACTGGCTGCGCAGCTGCACAAGGAAGACCCCACGCGGCCGTACATCGGCATTGTGTACTTCGTCGGGCTGACCCACCGCGGAGCCGCCCCGGACACGGATGACGCGTTCGCCGAGGAACTGGAGGGCTTGTTCCTGCGGCAGCGCCAACAGAACGTGAAGTCCAAGTCCGAACCGCTGCTGAGAGTGATCGTCGCCAACGGCGGGGTCGGAATGAAGAAGGCCCCCCAAGTCGTCCGTGAGATGCTGCGCCCGCTCTTCGCGGCCGACAACAGCGTCCTCGGTGTTCTCGGCCTCGACCGCACCGTCGTCGAAACCGAGGAGGCGATCACCCAGCTCGGGCTCGCGGGCATTCCCAGCATCGGTTCCACCCTCACCGGAACCGGCCTCGCGGATCGCTCCCCGCTGTACTTCCAGCTGGTCCCCGGAAACCCTCGCCAGGCCGAGCTGCTGACCAGGTACGCGCGACAGGTGAACGCGAAGAAGGTGACGATCTACCACCCCCAGCTGAAGCAGGGCGACACCTACATCGACACTCTGGTCGAGGCGGTGCACGAGAAGCTCGACGCAGCCGGTGTCAGCGTGGCGGACGAACCCTGGAAGTACTCGCCGAGGGATCTGGACTCTCTGTGCAGCACGGAAGCAGACCGCAGCGACGAGATCATCTACTACGCAGGGCGCGAGGACTACTTCGGAGACTTCCTCAGCGGAGTGACCCGCTGCTACAACCGCACCTACCTGCCCCGGATCGTCGCTGACGACTCGATCTACCGGTTCATCGCACAGGAAAAGAACCGCAAGGACACCAAGCTCGCCGGTCTACCGGTGTCGTACGTGGGGATGGGAAGCCTGGTCACGCTGGCGGGCCGTCCGTGTCTGGACGGCAAACCCGCACCCCTGGTGGGTGGGGGAACGCCCCTCGACGCCTTCTGCGCAGGCTACAGCGAACTGCACAAGGAACTCGACAAGAAGCTGAGCAAGGACGAGGCCCCAGCCCTGCTGTGGCCGGCCGAGCTCTCCGGACTCGCCTATGACGGGGCGGGGCTGTTCGTGGAGGCGATGGACCAGATCCAGCGGCGCCTGAAACTGCCGCCGGGCAGCGGCCAGCCGCACCGGGCAGCGGTGGCCCAGGAGTTCCGGGAGATGACATTCAAGGGAGCCACCGGAGCGATCACGTTCGCCGACTCACGCGTCGGTGAAAACCGTAATCTCGCCATCCTGGAAGTCGACAACATCTACGATCTCGATTCCCAGCCCCGGTGCGTCTACCTCATCGGCGACCTGTTCGAGAAGGGCCAGCCTCGGGATGCCAACGGCTGCCCCAACGGGGGGAAGGCAAAGGGACAGCATCCTTAGGGGCGGGGCCGCACAGTCACCAATGCTGCCGGTCAGAGCACGCCGGCAGGTCCAGCACCCTCACCCGACCGGACCAGCCGTCCACTTGCGCCCCGTCCAGCACCTCGAGCCGGGAAGTGCGTGATGCGGCAGCCGTACGCAGCAGCCGCATCAGCCCTTCTCCGTCCAGACGGTCCCCGCGGCGGCTTTCGCCGTTCCTGTCGGACACTCCGCGCCACCGGCAGGCGAGTCCGATCACAAAGTACGCCGGCGTCTCCAGCTGCGCCCGCCGCCAGAGAACCACATGGCCCTGCTCCTCAAGGGCCAATATCCGCTCCATGTTGCCCAACGTGAACTCGCTCAGCGGAAGGGAGCACAGGGTGACGGCCTCGATGCGCAGCCCGGCCGCCTCCAGCAGCCGAACCGCCCTGCACGGTGTCGAATAGCTGCCGATGGTGAGGGCGAGATCGCTGCGCAGCAAACGGCAGTGCTCGATGATCGCGGGAAGCAGCCGCAGGCCGTCCATCCCGCCACCGATGGATGTCAGTGGCCTGTCCACCTGCGCGGCGAAGGGGACATAGGGCGGGTTGCTGGTGATGACAAGCGGTCGCGGAAAGGGCTCCGGCGCGGTGGCCAGCAGTTCCTCGGCGGAGAGCGCGGAGAAGTCGGCTTTCGCGAAGGTCACGTGCGGCATCCTGTACCGCTGGGATGCCCACGCGACTGATTCCGCCCCCTGATCCACGCCGTGGACGCGGGCACCCAACCGGGCCATCGCCGCGGCCGCGGCGCCGCTGCCCGCACCGAGGTCGAGCACACCGCACCCCTCAGTGATGAGGTCGTGGGCCGCCCAGATCCCGGTCTCCGTATCAGCCGGGTCGAAGAAGACCTCCGCGGACGTGGGTCTGACGAGATCGTCCTCCTGAAGGTGCTGATAGGCCAGGACTCGTGGCACAGGGGACATGGCAACCTCGCTCCGTCCACAGTTGTGATCAGCCGCGCGGCGCGGCCACCCATTCCAGGATCGCCATGGCGCTGGCCAGTTTCATCGCCGCCTGGGTCCACGCCAAGGACCGCTCGCCGTCCAAGACCCCGCCGCTGACCTCATCGCCTCTGTGGGCGGGAAGATCGTGCATGAAGAACGCCTTCGGCCAGCGCTTCAGCAGGGCGCTGTCCACATGGAACGGGCGGAACGTCTCGCGCCAGGCCGGGTCCGCCTTGTGGGTGCCCGTGGTCTGCCAGCGGGTCGTATAGACGACGTCCACCTCCTCCGGAACCAGCGCCATGTCGTGAATCTGAGCGATGGTCGCACCGACCGCCTTCGCCTGCCGGGCCGCCACCCGCAACTGGCTCTCCGGCACGCCGTATCCGGCGGGGGTGGCAAAGGTGACACGGGCCCCGGGCACGCCGGCCAGAACGTGGGCGAGGGCCACCGCCGTGTTGTTGCCCTCGCCCACGTACAACAGGCGCACCCCCGCCGGGTCACCGAACACCAGGTGCATTGTGGCCAGGTCGCACACGCCCTGGCTGGGGTGCTCCTGTGCGGCCATGCCGTTGATCACTGGGAGACGGCCCTGACGGGAGAGCACCCGAAGCTCCTCCAGGGGTCCCGCCGTGCGAGCGACCAGCACGTCCAGCATCGAGCCGAGGACCCGCCCGGTGTCCTCCAGCGACTCGCCGGTGTTGAGCTGCAGATCGTGCGGTCCGTACGTGATGGTGCTGCCGCCCAGCCGGATGGCACCGGCGGTGAAGGCGGTCCGCGTCCGCGTGGAGGTCCTGGTGAACAGCACGCCGACTACGCGGCTGTCCAGGGGCCGGTCGTGAGCATTCCCATCGTGGAACAACTCCACAGAGCGCACGGCGAGTTCCCTGATCACGGTCGGCCCGAGGTCGGCCAGCGAGAACAGTCCGCGCTCGGCGGCCGGGCCCGGCCAGGTATGAAGGGCGTCCATAAGACCTCATTCGGGGGGACGTTCGTCCAGGACACAGCTCGTGACAAAACAAGGTCGGAACCGGAAGCGGGCAACAGGATCAGTACAGGTTGAGGACCTGGCCGATCCCGTGACCCACGGCGATCTCGTACACGGCGCTCAGCAGCCCCACGTCCAGGACCGACATCCCGAACGGGTTGCTGATCACATGTCCCGAGCAAGGGCGGATCGCCGGCCGCTCACCTGTCAGGACCTGGCCGAGGGTGCCGTCGAGGACCCGTCCGGGTCCGCTGTCCGCAGCGTCCACGCCGATCCGGCCCTTGCGGATCAACTGCCCGAGGATCCTCTGGGGGTTGGCGGCGACCAGCTCCACATCGTCGACGTACAGACCCTGCGCCGAAACGAAGGCGTCCGGCAGCAGGTCAGCGAGGGATACGTGCGCGACGAACGTGCCCGGAGCCAGCCAGCCGGCAGCCAGGTATCCGCTGCTCGTTGTGGTTGTGGTCACGACGACGCAGGAAGCACTCACCGCGGCCCGTGCGCTGTCGTGGACCCGTACCGTCAGCTGCGGGTGGTGGCGCCGTGTCCACTCCGCCAACGCCTGCGCACGGGTCGGCACGGTGTCGTAGAGGTTGACGTTCACGACTTGCGGGAATTCCCGGGCCACCAGGCCGAGATGGGCTCGCGCCAGCGTTCCGCAGCCGATCACGGACATCGCCGAGAGGTCATGCGGGCCGAGTTTCCGAAGACTCACCATGGTGTACGCAGCCGTTCGGATCGCGCTCAGCCACCCCGCCTCGGCCAGCGCTCGTGGCCGCGCAGTCTCCGGGTCGAAGACCATGCTCAGCCCAGCCGCCCGTTCCCGGCCGTGCGCGGGGTTGCTGACCGCCGCATTGATCAGCTTCATGCCGAGCAACGGGGGTCCTTCGCCGGGGACAATGGCACCCAGCATGGCGAGCGCGCGGCAGTAGGCGCCCTCACTGTTGGCCCACGGCAGACAGCTTTCGCGAGGCAGAATGGTGCGTTCTCGGGCGTGGTGCTCCAGCACCCGGGTCACGACCGCGCAAGGGTCCACCTCGGCCAGGCAGGCCCGTACAGCATTGCGGTCGAGGAACAGCAACTGCTCGCTCATTGCACCACTTTCCCCTCGCGGAGACCGACCGGATGGGGCAGGGCAGGGAACCGCGGGGATTCGACGGCAGTGACCTCGACGCCGCGAGCCACGTCCACCACGGGTAGACGCTCACGCCAGCGCGCGGAGTAGACGGTGCCGAGATAGTGCTCCGCTCCGTCGGCACACAGACAGGTCACGCTGCTACGGCGGGGCACAGCGCGGAAAAGGCGCAACGCCACCGCCACCAGCGCGCCGGAACTCGCCCCCACGCCGATGCCGGTGGACTCCCGCAACCACACACACGCGCTCACCGCCTCCGCGGGAGTAACCAGTAACGTCGGCCCGTATCCCTGAGGAAGGAACGCCGACCGCCGGCTGGCTCCGATCCCCGGCAGCAGACGAGGTCCGTGCTTCCCACCCAGGGCAGCGGAACCGACCACGTCCACGCCGATCAGTTCCCAGTCGGGACGAGCGGCGGCAACATAATCGCGAAACCCGGCCAGCGTGCCACCAGTCGACACCGCCACCAGGACGCTCGTCGGCTGCCCGGCGAGCTGCGCCCGCAGCTCAGGGGCCGTACCAAGGGCGTGGGCCCGCGGATTGGCCGGATTGGCGTACTGGTTGGGCCACAACAGTTCGGGCTGCTCACGCAGGCGCTCCCGGATGTAGCCGAGTCTGGTGAGCAGGTATCCGCCCGCGCCGTCAGGCGTGTCGACCATGACGGTACGTCCGCCGAGCGACTGGATGGCCGCGACGATGGCCGCGCTGCTGCGGGGGTCCACTACCGCCGTGAACGGCACTCCGTGCCTGGCGGCCAAGGCCGCGAGCGCCAGTCCCAGGTTTCCCGAGGTGGACTCGATGATCTCGGTCCTGGGGCCGAAACTGTTGCTGCTGTCCTGCCATAGCCCCTGTGCGACGCGTCCTTTGACGGAACCGTGTGGGTCGTACCCCTCCAACTTCAGCCAGAGACTGACCGGAACGTCGTTGACGGAGAGTTTCAGAGCAACGACCGGTGTGCCCGTGACACGGTTCCCCTGGCTCTCCCCCGAGTGGTACGACGAACCCAGAGTCATGCCCTCTGCCCTCCCCTCGAGCCGGCGGCCGACGGCCTCATCATTCACAAAGCCAACCGGTGCAGGCACTGAGGATTCGGCCTTTCCGCCATGGATCGCAAGGGCCCCATTTGCGCCAGGGGCTGGTCGATGACAGCCGCACGGTCCGCCCCCTCAGACGGTTGCCGTCAAGCCGACTCCAGCCGGCGGCTCGGCCCGCTCCGCCGGACCACCGAACGCACCATGGCCTGGCTCGCCGGACGTCGGCGCCTGCACCGCCGCTACGAACGCAAAGCCAGCCACTTCCCGACCTTCACCAGCATCGCCTGCACCCTCATCTGCTGCCGCCGACTCGCCGATTGAGACGACTGAAATGGGGGCAGCACAGGGGCGCGTCACCGGCTTACCGGGGCAGGGCCGGATCGATACACCACCTGATCACCGACGGACACGGCACTCCGCTGGCGGTCCTGCTGACCGGTGGCAACCGCGACGGCGCCCAGTGGGTCGCCGGCCTGCTCCGGTCCAGGCCGTCAGTGCTCGCCGAGGAAGATCTCGTTGACCTCGCGCAGCGCGTAGTGGACCAGCACGTACCCAGCGGCCGGGTCGGCCCACCACAGGCCGGCCAGGGAATTCAGCAGGAGGCCGAGCAGCACGGCGGCAGCCAGGAGGCCGTCGATCAGGGTGACTCGGCCCTCGGTCTTCAACACCGGGTTGTCCAGCATGGCGCCGGTGCGTGCCTTGCCGGCCGCGAGCGCGAACATCACCACTGCCGTCACCGCGGTCCAGCCGATGCCGAGCGGCGAGTGGTGGGGCCGGAAGCCCGTGGCCAGCACCCAGGTGGACTGCACCAGCAAGTACACCGCCAGTAGCGAGAAGCCGACACCAATCAGCCTCAGTGCAAGACGCCGGCGGTCCTCGCCGGTACCGGACAGCTCCCAGATCACCACGGTGGAGGCACCGATCTCAATCAGGGAGTCCAGGCCGAACCCGGCCAATGCCACGGACCTCGCCGAGATCGCGGCGACGGCGAGAACCACGATGCCGATCACGTTCCAGCCGAGGGTGGCGTACTCCAGGACGAAGCCGCGGCGGATAAGCAGCTGGCGGGCGGCGTCATCGGTACTGGTCACCGCCAGATCCTCCCAGACCTGCCTGGTCGGCCTGGAGGGCGCCGGACAGCCCTGTCGAATCTCGCGAAGAGTTCGATTCGCGCCTTTACCTGCCTGGCTGCCCTGGACAGGGCGGGAAGGCCACCCGAGCCTCCTGTTGGTGGGCTCTCACTCCGCCGCCTCCGTGAGCCCGGGAGCGGTACCGGATCCGCACCCACGGCAACGCTGTACGGCTACACCTCCACCGCGTGCGTGACCCGGATCTTCGACTGGCCGTGCGGGCGCCGCTCCCAGTCGCCCATGAAACGGGCGGTCAGGCCGTGCCGTTCGGCCAGCGAGATGAGTGTCTGCGTGCAGTAGTAGAAGTCCTCGTGGAGCACCTGGTGCTCGGATCCCTCCGTGCGGTCGAAGGTGAAGTCGAAGAAGCCACCTGGAGCCAGCACCCGCCCGACGCTGGCCAGGCACTCGTCGATCACCTCCAGCGGTGAGTGCGAGAAGACGCTGTGGGCGTGCACGACGGTGAACCAGCCCGGGGGCAGGAAGTCGAGCGTCAGATTCTCGACGAGGGCCAGGTGGGCGAGACGGCCCTGCAGACCGCGGCGGACCAGAGTGCGCTGCGCCTCGACGAGGATGTCCGGCGAGATGTCGATCCCGTAGTAGTGGCCGGGCTCGAGGTAGTCGATGAACCGCCATCCCGCGCGCAGATTCCCGCAGCCGATCTCCAGCATCCGGTCCTGCGGCTTCAAGCCGTGTTCGACCAGATAATCGAACTGCATCCGTCCGAGCGCCAGCCAGCGGGCCTCCGAGCGACTGCCGACGGCGAGTTCGGGGCTGCGTGCGGTGTCGGAGGCCATGACGGCACGGTAGTAGGCGACGTGGTCACGGTGGCGGATGCCCAACCAGGTGTCCCTCGCGGCGCGGCGCAGGTAGGGAAGGATCCGCCCGGGGTACCGCAGGGCGTAGCGGAGCTTGTGTCGCAGGGACGACCGGTTCCTCGTCGGTTCGGGCTTCGGCATGGCTGACTCCGTGATCCACGACAGCCCCCGCCTGGCAGCGTAGCCCGGTGCAAGCCGCACGGCCTCCCCGCCATGTCGCGCGGGATGACCGGGCGGGGCGGGGTGTCCGCCGGAGCGAGCAGGTCGAGTCGTGCTTCACCCCGGCCTACGCGTCGTGGGCAAACCCCATCGAAGGGTACTTCGGGCCGCTGAGGCAGTTCACCATCGCCAACTCCAACTGCCCCAACCACACGGCGCAGACCCGGGCCCTGCGCACATACCTGCCTTGGCGCAACGCCAACGCCCGCCACCGCGACGTCCTGGCCCCCGGATGCAAAGAACTCGCCCGAATCCAAAGCGAGAAGGGCATCCGCGGGGCCCCTCAGGACTGCGGCGTTACCAACACATCCGGGCCAGCGCACAGTTCCTCGTGAAAGGCTGGGCGGCATGGGCGGACCGTCAGAGAATCCAGAACTGTGGGCGTTCCTGGAATCACTGCACTGCGGTGAAATCCTTTCCGGCACTGTCACAGCGATCGAGCGTTTCGGCGTGTTCGTGGCGCTGGACCAGGGCCCCGACCACCCCGTCTTCCCCGGCGTGGGGTTCATCACCATTCCCGACCTGTCCTGGCGGCACTTCGAAGCGGCTTCGGACGTCGTTCACGTCGGGCAGCGCGTTTCGTGCGAATTCCTTCAGTTCGACACGTGGAACCTGGAGGCCAGGCTGTCCTTGCGCGCGACGCAGCCGGACCCCTTCCAGCAGTTCGCCCACCGCGTTGCGGTGGGCCAGAAACTGCATGGACGGGTCACCAAGCTGGTCCCGTTCGGCGTCTTCGTCCGGGTCGCGGACGAAATCGAGGGACTGGTCCACCTGCGAGAGCTCGCATCAGTGCCCGTGGAAGCTCCGTCGGATGCTGTCCAGCTCGGCGAAGAGATCACGGTCGTCGTCACCGCCATCGATGCCGAGCGACGGAGGCTGACCCTCTCTCGACGGCAAGTCTCACCAGACCACCAGTGACTCCGTCGTGTCGTCGTGACACGGTTCTCCTGCGCGAGCGTCCAAAGCATCAGTCGCCCGAACGGAGAAGGCGCGCGGCCCCAACACGGCGAACCTATTTGGCCACAGCACTGGCGGAACGCGGAGCGCGACCCGCCGGGGCGCCGGGGCGCCGGGGCGCCGGAGCGGGGACGCTTCGGTGCCCCGGCCGCGTTGCCCACAGAGCGGGATGCGCCCGGTGTCGCTCAGGCGGCGGGTACGGGGAACAGCATGCAGGTGCTGGTGGCGTGCGCGAGGAGGCGGTCCGCCTCGTCGTACAGGTGGGCCTCGGCGAGTGCCGTGCGGCGACCGCTGCTCAGGACGGTGCCGACGGCCCGTACCTTGCCCGTGTCGACCGTGATCGGGCGCAGGAACTTCACCGTGATGTCGAGGGAGGTGTACCCCATGCCGGGCGGCAGCGTGGACTGGACCGCGCATCCGGCTGCCGAGTCGAGAAGCGTCGCGTAGATCCCGCCGTGGACACTCCCGATCGGGTTGTAGTGCTCCTCGCCCGGCACCAGCGAGAAGACCGCGCGTCCGTGCGCCACCTCGTCGAGGTCGAAGCCCACGGTGGCACCGACCGGCGGCACGGGCAGGCGTCCGGCGACGAGTTCCTGGAGGAACTCCAGCCCGGATCCCTTGCCGACTGCTGCCGCGGAGACAGCGGGGTCCTCCCACTCGTACGTACGCGACCGTCCCATGCGGGTGTGCCTCCTCATCTGACTTCGTTCGGCGAAGTTAGCTTTTTGCCAGGCTGACTGTCAATGACAAAGCCAGGTGGCTTGCCTACGATGGCGGGATGAAGTGGCTGGAGATGAGCACGGAGAACTGCACGGTCCAGCGCACGCTCGACCTGGTCGGCGAGAAGTGGACGCTGCTGATCGTCCGCGACGCCTTCAACGGAGTCCGTCGCTTCGACGACTTCCGGCGCCACGTCGGGCTGTCCGAGGCCGTCCTCGCGGACCGGCTGCGCAAGCTGGTGACGGCCGGGATCCTGCGGACGGTCCCGTACCGGGAACAGGGCAGCCGAACCCGTCACGAGTACCGGCTGACCCGCAAGGGCCGGGACCTGTGGCCCGTGCTCGTGGCGCTGCGGCAGTGGGGCGAGACGCACGTCCCGGATCCGGAGGGCCCGGTGCTGGACATCCGGCACAGCGACTGCGGTGCCCCCGTGCGTGTCGTGGTCGAGTGCTCCCACGAGCATGCCGCGCTCTCCCCGACCGAGGTCACGGTGCTGCCGGGGCCCGGGGCCCGCCGCCTGGCCTGAGGGCCGGCGAGGAGCTCACGTTGGCGCTCGGTGACCGTGCGGCAGCCGTACCGGAGGCGGTCACAGTGTGGGGCCGTGGCGGCCCCCTGCGGAGAAACGGGCGGCCCTGCCGGACCACGTGGGCCCGGCAGAACCACTCCGTCGTACCACTCCTAGCTGCGGCGGCCCGCCGGGTCGTGGGCGATCGCGTCCTGACCCTCGTCGCCCGCGACCGAGCCGCGGCCGTCGGATCCGGTGCCCGCGCCGAGCGTCCCCTCCTCCGCCCGGTCTCCGTGCCCCGGCCACCACGCGGCGTGGCCGATCAGCGCGGTGAGGCTGGGCGTGAAGAACATCGCCATCACGAAGGCGGCGACCGCGATGCCGAAGGAGACGGCGAATCCCATCTCCGTGAGCAGCGAGTTGCCCGCCAGCATCATCGTGGCGAAGGTCGCGGCCAGGATGAAGCCGGCCGCGGCGACGGTCGGCCCGGCGTGCCTGAGCGCCATGCCGGCCGCCTCCCGCGGCTCGCGGCCCTCGCGGGCCTCCTCGCGGAGCCGGGCGATCATGAGGATGTTGTAGTCGGTGCCGATGGCGACCACGAAGAGATACATGATCACCGGGAGCATGAACATCAGACCCGAGTGGCCCTGGCCCTTCTGGAAGATCCATACGGTCGCGCCCAGGGTGGCGCCGAAGCCGAGGCCCACCGAGGCGATCAGGTACCAGGGGGCGACCACGCTGCGCAGCAGCAGCCCCAGGATGACCATGATCAGGAGGGCGGCGACGGGGAAGACCGTCCGGTAGTCGTGGTTGACCGCGGCATTGATGTCCTTGTAGATCGAGGACATGCCGCCGACGAGGGCTTCGGTGCCGTCGGGGGCGTCGGAGTGCGCGACGTCGCGCACCCGGCCCACGGCGTCTATGGCCTTGTCCGTCGACGCCTCGTACTTCAGCGTCACGGTGAAGTCGGCCGTGGTCCCGGCCTTGTTCACCTGGGTCATACGGGCGTTCGCGACACCGTCCACGGCGCCGAGTTTGCCCGCGTACGCGTCGAAGGCGGCCTTGTCCAGCGGCCTGCCGTCGGTGCTGGACAGGTAGACGTCGGTGGGGGCCGCGGCGCCCGCCGAGTACGCCTTCTGCATCTCGTCCTGGACGACCATGGACTCCTTGGTCTTGGGCATGGAGCCCGACGCCAGGTCGAACGTGGCCTTGAAGCCGAGCGTGCCGAGCGACAGCGCGACCAGGACCAGACCGGAGAGCGCGGCGGTCAGGGCCGGACGGCGCTGCACGCCGCGGCCGAGCGCGGCGAACCGGGCGTTGTCCGGCTCCCGTTGCCAGGACTTGGAGGGCCAGAAGACCTTCGGCCCGATGAGCGAGACCACGGCCGGGATCAGGGTCAGTCCCGCGACCAGCGTGGCGGCGACCGCGATGGCGAGTGCCGGGCCCATCTGCTTGAGGAAGCCGAGCGTGGACAGCACCAGCGCGAGGAAGGCGATGATGACCGCTCCGGCGGCCGAGGCGATGGCCTCGCCGACCCGGTCGACCGCGTTGACCATGGCCTGCTTGGGCTCGTCGCCGGCGCGCAGGCGTTCTCGGTAGCGGAACATCAGGAAGAGGAAGTAGTCGGTGCCCACGCCGAAGAGCACGACGATCAGGATCGACGAGATCGAGCTGTTGGCCTGCAGGTCGAAGAGCTTGGTGGCGTAGGCGATCAGCCCGTTGGCGACGGCGGACACCAGGCCGATCAGGATCAGCGGCAGCAGGGCGAGGATCGGCGCCCGGAAGATGATCAGCAGGGTCACCAGGATGATGACGAAGGTGCCGATGCCGATCAGCGCCTGACCGCGCTTGGACGAGTCCTGCTGGTCGAGGGCCTGCGCGGCGGATCCGCCGAGCTTGACGTCGAGATGCGTGCCCTTGGCCAGGTCCTTGACGCTCTCGCGCAACACCTTGGCCGCGTCGGCCTGTTTGGGCTGACCGGCGTTCTTGCTGTCCATCTGGACCAGGGTCAGGTCGTACCTGCCGTCCTTGGACGGCCGGCCGGGGACGACCTTCTGCACCTGGTCGATGTGCTTCTTGCCCAACTCGGCTGTTATCCGGGCGACATCTCGCTGGTCGGCGTCGGTCAGCCTGCCGCCGTCGGTGCGCTGGTACAGCGCGATCGCGGACGGGGTGAAGGCGCTGGGGAACGCCTTCTCCTGGAGCTGTGCGGCCTTGATGGACTCGTAACTCTTCGGCAGGAAACTGCTCTCGTCACTGTTCGAGGGCAGGCTGGGGGCGGTGGCGACGATCGCCACCGCGGCGATCAGCCAAGCCACGATCGTCCAGACGGGATGCCGGACGACAGCATTGCCAATTCGTCGGAACATGCGGGGGGTCCTCCTGGACAGGAAGATCACCGCAGCCCGGGGAGCGGTCCCTGGCATCGGCGACCCCGACCGGCACGCACCCAACGCGCCGGTCGAATGGTTGTCTTGAGTCACATGGTAGTGACCATGCATCTAGATCATTCCAGCACTCGTCCTCCGACACGAGCCGATATAAGACAGTTGAACGGCCGAACCGTACGGCGCGGAAGTCGCCTCCTGCCCAGGGAGAAGGAGAACCGGACATGACCACGCTCAACACCGCCGAGTCTCTGCGCAGCACCCCCGAAGGCATCCGCTGGGAGCCCAGCGACCGCTGGGTGCGCGGCCGCAAGGCCGAGGTGACGGTCGTCGACAGCCGCCATCCGGTCCTCGTGTGGGAGCCGGGCGTGCCGGTGCCGCTGTACGCCTTCCCGCGCGCGGAGGTCCGCGAGGACCTGCTGCGCCCGGCGCAGAACCCGCCCACCGGCACGCACACCGGATCGACGGTCTTCTACGACCTGGAGATCGACGGCGAGTCGTTCGCGAACGCGGCCTGGGCCTTCCCCGCCGAGGACCTGGCCGGCCATATCGCCTTCGAGTGGTTCCGGCGCACCGGCAGGGGCCTCGACCACTGGTACGAGGAGGACGAGGAGATCTTCGTCCACCCGCGCGACCCGCACAAACGGGTCGACGCCATCGGCAGCAGCCGGCACGTCCGGGTCGAGATCGGGGGCACGGTCGTCGCCGACACCCACCGCCCGGTCCTGCTGTTCGAGACGGGGCTGCCCACGCGCTACTACGTCCCGCGCGAGGACGTCCGCCTCGACCTGTTCGAGCCCACCGACCATCACACCGGCTGCCCCTACAAGGGCACGGCAGGGTACTGGTCCTGGCGCGGCGAGGGCGACGTCCCGCCCGACGTCCTGTGGAGCTATTCCGATCCGCTGCCCGCGGTGGGCGCCGTCAAGGGGCTGCTCGCGTTCTACAACGAGGCGGTCGACATCACCGTGGACGGCGAACGCCTGGAGCGCCCGGTCACCCACTTCACCGGGACGCTCACGTCCCGGGTCACGCGTGGGTGAACTGCGTGGCGCCGCCGAGCCGGACCCCCTCACCGATGCGATGATCCCGGCGGTGTTCGACGAGCCCGGCACGGCGTGGCAGCTTCGTGCCCGGTCCGGCTGATTCCCTTCGCCACGACAGGAGTTCGCAGTGAGCAGTGTCCACCACGACGTCACCCCCCTCCCCCCGCCCCGGGTCGAGGAGGTCAGCGAGGACGTCTTCGCCTACATACAGCCCGACGGCAGCTGGTGGATCAACAACACCGGCTTCCTCGTGGGGCGGCGCGGCGTGATCAGTGTGGACTCGTGTTCGACGGTGCGGCGCACGCAGGCGTATCTGGACGCGATCGCCACCGTCACGCCGCAGCCGGTACGGACCCTGATCAACACTCACCACCACGGCGACCACACCTTCGGCAACCATCTCTTCGGCGGCGCCACCATCGTGGGGCACGAGAAGACCCGGTCGAGCATCCTCGAGTGGGGCGGTCCCGGTGCGGCCGCGGCGTTCTGGACCGAGGTCGAGTGGGGCGACGTAGCGGTCGAACCGCCGTTCCTCACCTACACCGACGGGGTCACCGTGTGGTCCGACGAGCTGCGCGCCGAGGTCCGCCACGTCGGTACGCCCGCCCACACGACCAACGACTCCATCGTCTGGCTGCCCGAACGGGGGCTCCTGTTCAGCGGCGACCTGCTGTTCAACGGCGGTACCCCCTTCCTCCTCCAGGGCTCCGTCGCCGGTGCCGTCCAGGTCCTCGAAGAGGTCGTCAGGCCTCTGGGAGCGACGACCATCGTCCCCGGCCACGGTCCCGTCGCCGGCCCCGAACTCATCGACGAGGTGCTCGGCTACCTGCGGTTCGTGCAGGCCACCGCCCGAGCCGGCCGCGATGCCGGGCTCACGCCTCTGGAGACCGCCCGCGAAACGGACCTCGGGGCCTACGCCGGCCTCCTCGACTGCGAGCGCATCGTCGGCAACCTCCACCGGGCCTACGCGGAACTGGACGGCGGCCCGCTCGGCCGTGGCATCGACGCCGCGGCCGCCCTCGGCGACATGGTCACCTACAACGGCGGCCGCCCCCTCACCTGCCTGGCCTGAGACCGACTCCCCACACCCCCAACGGTTTTCGCCGGCATCGACCTGCCGACGGACCATGGCCGGCCGGACCGGGGTCCCGGACGACCTCACGTCTCCGGGGCCGCAGGCCCGTCCAGGCCGGTGTCGAGCATGATGCGGGCCACCGTCTCGTCGAGGGTGCTCTTGGGGCCGATGACGGTCTCGCCGCCACCCGGCAGGAGATCGCGCGGCCGGTACCGGTCACGAAGCTCGGCCTCCCCGATGTGCGCGAGATCGGGCTTGGTGGCGTGGCGGGCGAGGGTTTCGGTGAACGGCACGTCCAGGTAGTAGCCGTGGCTCGGTCCACGATGGGCCGTACGCAACCGGGCGAGCATGTCGCCATGGTGGTCGGCGTGCAGGATGCCCTCCACCACGACGTGGTAGCCGGCGTCGGGGGCATGGCGGGCGACGGTGTCGATCAGGCCGGTGTTCGCCGCACCTGGCCTGTCACGTTCGCGGAGCACGACCCGGCGGAGACGGTCCTGGCCGACCAGGGCCGGACCGCGGCCGAACCGCTCGCGGATGCCGGCGGCGACGGACGACCTGCCCGACGCGCTGTTGCCACGCAGCACGATCAGCCGGGCTTCTTCGGTGCCCACCATCACGGCGGCCAGGCTACCGACGGCCGGTGTCGGCGGACGGAGGTCCTTCGCGTGGCGGGTGGCCGGATGGGGACCATGGTCCCGGGCGGGTGGGCGGAACGGCACGTTCTCTGTGGGCGATGGTCCCAAGACCGCGGGTGCCCCGGGCTGCCACGCTGAGGAGATGGGGCGACCGAAGGGAGCAGTGTCATGCAACACCGTACGGTCGAGGACCTCATGACCCACGGCGTCGTCCGGGCACGTCCGGGCACGTCGTTCAAGAGCATCGCGAAACTGCTCTCCGACCATGACGTCACCGCTGTTCCCGTGGTCGACGACCTGGACCGTCCCATCGGGGTCGTCTCGGAGGCCGACCTGCTGCGCAAGGTGGCCGAGCGTCCCGACCCGGCCGGCCTGCTCCCCCACCTCTCCAACGGGAACACGAACCGGGTGGACGAGGTGACCGCCGAGCACCTGATGTCGGCGCCGGCCGTGTGCGCGCATCCGCAGTGGACCGTCGTGGAGGCCGCGCGCCTGATGGACATCAACCACGTCAAGCGGCTGCCGGTCGTCGACGAGGCCGGGACCCTGGTGGGCATCGTGAGCCGCGGCGATCTGCTGCGCGTCTTCCTGCGCCGGGACGAGGCGATCTACGAGGAGATCACCGGTGAGGTCCTGGCGAGCACCTTGGGACTGACCTCCGCCGACGTGGCGGCAGGCGTGTCGGACGGCCGGGTCACCCTCAAGGGGACGGTCGAGTCGAAGGGGCTCATCGCGGTTGTCGAGCGGCTGTGCCGCGGTGTCGACGGTGTGGTCTCCGTGGTCTCTGACATCACCGCCCGCCGGTCCGACGGCGCGCCCACAGCGTCCGCCTGACCTCGACCGGCCCCGGCGGCGCGTCAGGCGCGTTCGGGCACGACGGCCACCGGACATGCCGCGTGATGCAGCACCCCGTGGGCGACCCGGCCGAGCTGGAGGCCGAAATGGCCGTGGCGGCGCCGGGCACCGACGACGAGCAGGCCGGCCTCGCGGGAGGCGGCGAGCAGCACGTCGCGGGCATGACCCTCGACGGTGCGCCGCATCAGTTCAAGGCCGGGCGGTGCGTCCCGCAGTGCCTCCCGCAGTGCCTCGGCCTCCGGCCGCGTCTCGGGAGCGGCCGGCTCATCGGACGGCAGCGGGTGGCCGTGGCCGGTGGGCGCGTGTGCCGGGTGCCGCCAGGCCCGTACGGCTTCCAGGGGCACTCCGCGCAGGCCGGCCTCCTCGATCGCGAACCGTGCGGCGGCCGATCCTTCCGGCGGCTTGTCGACGCCGAGCACGACACGGCCATGGGCTCCCGCGCGGGCCCGGTCGTCGTGGCTGTCGCGCAGCACGATCACGGGGCAGTGGGCGTGCCCGGCGACGGACACACCGACGGAACCGAGGACCGCCTCGGTGAATCCGCCGCGGCCCCGGCAGCCCAGCACCACGGCGAAGGCCTTGCCGCTCTCACGTACGAGCCCGCGCTCCGGCTCCTGGGGCAGCACGTCGGTGGTGACCCGCACACCCGGCTGACGCAGCCGGGCACGCTGCTCGGCCGGACCGAGGACGTCCCGGGCCATCACCTCCTCCAACGGCCTGCCGAGTTCCTGGGCGAGCAGGGCGCCTTCGTAGCGATCCCAGAGTGAGGCGTACACCAGCCGGAGCGGTGTCCCGCGCAGGGCGGCCTCGTCGGCGGCCCAGTCCACGGCCCGCAGGCTCGGCCCGGAGCCGTCGACGCCTACGACGATCGGAAGGTCCATCGTGCTCACCGTCGGGTGCCGAAGGGGAAGGGGGTACCGGGTCAGCCGTGCGCGACGACGGCGACGGGGGCGGAGACGTGGTGCAGCACGGCATGGGCGACATGGCCGATGTGGGCGCCGAGCGGGCTGGTGCGGATGCGCCGGCCCACGACCACCAGGGAGGCGTCGCGGGAGGCGGTGACGAGGACCTGCGCGGCGCTGCCGCTCCGGCTGGCCTCGATCACCTCGGTGTCCGGGAACTTCTGCCGCCAGGGACGCAGCACGTCGCCCAGCGCGGTGGCCTGTTCACGCTCCAGCGAGTCGAAGAGTTCGGCGTCGCCGTAGAAGCGGTAGAACGAGGTGGGCGGCTCGGCCCAGCCGTGCACGACCCGCAGGACCGCGCTCCGGCGCACAGCGGCGTCGAAGGCGAACTCCAGCAGCGTCTCGTTCGGTGTGCTCGTGTCGAGTCCGAGCACGACCGGCCGGAAGGGTGCTCCGGCGGACGGAGGGCCCGCCGCGTCCGGCCGCTGCTCGTCGACGGCTTGCTCCCCGCTTCGGACCAGCACCACGGGACGTGCGGCATGGGCGACGACGGCCAGGCTGACCGAGCCGACCATGAATCCGCTGATCCCGCCGAGGCCCCGCGAGCCCAGCGCCGTCAGCTCGGCGGCGTCCGCGGCCACGCGCAGGGTCTCAGCCGGCTCCCCGGTGAGCTGATCGGTGATCACCTCCAGCCCGGGGTGGCGCTTCTCGACCTCCTGGGCCCACTCGGCGCCCGGCGGCGGGGCGGACGGGTCAGCGGGCTCGGAGGTGTGCTCCCGTACGTGGACGATCCTCAGCGGCAGGCCGCGCAGCAGCGCTTCGCGGGCCGCCCACTCCACCGCGGCCCGGCTCTCGGGCGAGCCGTCGAGTCCCGCGGTGACGGTTCGGACCATCGTCTCCACCTCCCCTGATGACGCTCCGATTCCAGCGTGGTGATGCCGCGGTCACGGGGTCAGGGGCCGCAGGTCCCTGCGGGGGGCCGACCGGCCCCGGTGACCGGAGGTCCCCTCCGCGGCGGCACGGAGTCCGGGACCAATGGCCCCTGGCACCGCGGTCGAACCAGGGCTTCCATGGGGACAGTGGCGGCGCTCCGCGCGCCACCGCGGCGAGGAGGCGAGGCCGTTGACCGCGCCCGCACCGACACGGCGAAGCGGGCCGGACGCCCACGTCGGGCGTCCGACACCCGCGCTTGGCCCGGTACCCGCATCCGCCGCCGCGACGTCGGCTCCCGACGAGCTTGTGGCTGGAGGCGAACATGTCCCGACCGAGTGAGCGCCGACCGATCGTGGTGGGCGTCGACCCGGACTCTTCCCTGCGCATGGCGCTCGCCTGGGCGGCCGACGAGGCGTCCCGCCGTCGGCTGCCGTTGCGCGTGGTCCACGCCGAGGGCGTGCCGACCGGCGGCTTTTGGGGGCAGCAGGCTCCGCCGTCCTGGGAGGAGTGGAACGAATCGTTGCACGGGGCCGGAAAGCAGATCCTCGAGGACGCCCTGGAGTACGTCACGGCCCGCTACCCGGACCTCGAGATCGACGCGCTGATCGCGGAGGGCGACGCCGTCTGGGTGCTGCGCGAACAGAGCCGCTCCGCCACGGCGGTCGTGCTGGGGTCGCGGCACCTGAGCCGGGCGGAGGAGGCGGTCGGCTCGGGCTCGGTCGCCCTGCCGGTGGTGGCCCGGGCGGAGTGCCCGGTGGTCGTCGTGCCCGAGTCCGAGCCCGTCACCCAGGAGCCCGCGCACTACGTCGTCGGCGTCGACGGCAGCGAACGTTCCGCCGCCGCGGTCGACGTGGCCTTCGCGGCGGCCGCCCGGCGCGGGGCCCAGCTGCGGGCCGTCTACGTCTGGCACCCGGGGCCCCTGAGGATCTTCGACGAGCACGCGGCGCAGGCGGAGGGCCGCAGGCTGCTCTCCGAGACCGTGGCCGGCCGCCATGACCGCTTCCCGGAGGTGGACCTGCGTCACGAACTGATCGTCGGGCATCCCGTGCAGGCTCTCGCGGACGCCTCGGCCCACGCGCTCGGTCTGGTGGTGGGCACTCGTGGGCGCGGGGGCTTCACCGGCATGCTGCTGGGCTCGGTCAGCCAGGGAGTGCTGCGCCACGCCCGGTGCCCCGTCGTCGTCGTTCCGGGCGCGTGACCGAGGGCGTACCCACCCGACACGACCCGGCCTTCGTTCCCCGCGGACCAGTCCCTCGGGGACCGATGCCGCCTGCGAAACCTCGCTCCCGACTGTGTGAGGTGAGAGCCTGGTGGCGGGGTCCGTCCGCAGAGGGGACCGGAGCATGGGCGTGTCTGGGCTGCCTCACAGCGACAGCGTGGCCGATCCGTTCGACCTGACGACAGCCGCACTGGTGATGGTGGACGCGTCGGGGCTGGTCGAATGCTGGAGCCCGCAGTCGGAGAAGCTGCTCGGGTACGCGGCGGCGGAGGTACTCGGGCGGCCGGCGGCGGACGTGCTGGACATCCCGGACGGGCTCACGGCACTGATCGAGGGCCGGCTGGTGGCCGACTGCTGGGAGGGCCTCGTCCCGGTGCGCCATCAAGCCGGTCACACCGTGGAGCTGGGACTGCGGGTGCGCGCCGTGCCGGCGGCCGGCGGGGGCAACCGCCTGCTCGCCACTCTGTGCGGGGCCGACGCCCTGAAGCGGTGGGAACTGGGCCAGGCGGCCCTGCGCGGACTGCTGACACAGTCACCGATCGGCATCGCCGTGCTCGACGCCGGGCTGCGCTACGAGTGCCTCAACGAGGCGCTGGCCACCATGGAGGGACTGCCCCCCGGGGACGGCGGCGGCCGCCCGGTCCCGCGCCCGGACGTGCTGGGGGCCGTCGAGCGGCAGGCCAGACGGGCGCTCGTCTCCGGGACGCTGCTGTCGTCCGTCGAGAACGTGGCGCCGCCCGAAACGGTCGGGCCGCCGAGCGGGGAGCATCTCAGGCTGCGTACGTCCTTCCCGCTGCGTGCCCGGACCGGTACGACCCTGGGGGTGTGTCAGACCGCCGTCGACTTCACCGACCACGACCGGGGGCGCAGGCGGCTGATGCTGGTGAACGAAGCCGGCGAGCGCATCGGCACGACCCTCGATCTGGGACGCACCGTGCAGGAGCTGGCGGAGGTGCTGGTGCCCCGGATCGCCGACTTCGCGGCGGTGGACCTGCTGGACTGCGTTCGCCCACCGGAGGATCTGGCCGCGCGCCCCCGAAGCGGCAGAGGCGACCTCTACCGGGCGTCCCACCTGTCGATCCGCGCCGACCATCCCGAGGTGATCGTCCCGATCGGCTCTCCGACCCGGTACCCGGCGCAGTCCCCGCAGAGCCGCACTCTGGCCACGGGGCTGACGGTGCGGGACTCGCTCCTCACCCTCGCGACGTCCTGGCTCGTCAAGGACCCGCTCCGGCGGGAGAAACTCCGCCGTCTGGGTGTGCACTCCCACATGGTGGTCCCGCTGCGCGCGCGGGGCGTGACGGCGGGCGTGGTCACGCTGCTGCGCTGGGAGAACCCGGAGTCGTTCGACGACGACGATCAGCTCCTCGTCGAGGAGCTGTCCGCGCGGGCGGCCGTGTGCGTCGACAACGCGAGGCGCTTCGCCCGCGAGCACAGCGCGGCACTGGCCCTGCAGACCAGTCTGCTGCCCCCCGCGCTGCCGGACCTCAGTGCCGTCGAGGTCGCCTACCGGTATCTGCCGGCCGATGCCGAGGCCGGTGTCGGCGGGGACTGGTTCGACGTCATCCCCCTGTCCGGCGCGCGCGTGGCGCTGGTGGTGGGCGATGTGGTGGGTCACGGCATCCACGCGGCGGCGAGCATGGGGCGGTTGCGCGCGGCCGTGCAGACACTCGCCGACATCGACCTGCCGCCGGAGGAACTGCTGACCCACGTCGACGACCTGGTCCTGCGTCTGTCGGAGGAGGCGGAGGCCGCCGAGGACGGTCCGCTGGTCATCGGCGCGACCTGTATCTACGCCGTGTACGACCCGATCGCGCGCAAGCTGCGGGTGGCACGCGCCGGGCATCCCGGTCCGGCGATCGCGCATCTGCGTGAGCCCGTGGAGATTCTCGACGTCCCGGCCGGGCCGCCCCTCGGGCTCGGTGGGCTCCCGTTCGAGTCGGCCGAGTTCGAGGTGGAGCAGGGAAGCGTCCTCGCCCTGTTCACCGACGGGCTGATCGAGGCGTCCGACCGCGACGTGGACGCCGGTTTGGAGCGTCTGTGTTTCGCTCTGGCGCATCCGGACCGGCCGCTGGAGGAGATCTGCGACACGATGGTCCGTACCCTGCTGCCCGACCGGCCGCCCGACGACGTCGCCATTCTCGTGGTGCGGACCCGCAGCCTGGACTGCGACCGGGTGGCGTCCTGGGAGATCCCGTCGACCCCGGCGGCGGTCGCGGAGGCCCGCCGCGAGGCGGTGGCCCGGCTCGGCGAGTGGGGCCTGGACGACATGGCGTTCACGACGGAGCTGATCGTCAGCGAGCTGGTCACCAACGCGGTGAAGCACGCCCACGGGCCCATCGGCGTCCGGCTGATCCACGACCGCACCCTCATCTGCGAGGTGTCAGACGCGAGCAACACCTCCCCGCGGATGAGGCGGGCCCGGTACTCCGACGAGGGCGGTCGCGGGCTGTTTCTGGTCGCACAGCTCGCGCAGCGCTGGGGCACCCGCTACACGGCACACGGCAAGACGATCTGGACGGAGCAGCCACTGCCCGTCCGGGTTCCGGACACCGCGACGTCCTCGCCCGCTGTCCGGCAGCCGGTGCCCGACCCCCCGGACTGACCGGGACTGACCCGGCTCGCCCGCTGCGGGCGGCGGTGACGGCGGTGACCTCGTACATTGGAAACGTGGGTGTCACCGCCGCCGACGGGGAGCCGACCGCGGATCAGGTCGACTACGCGGCTCTTTTCGCCGCCACCCCCAGCCCCTATCTGGTCCTCAGCCCCGATCTGCAGATCGTCGGCGTCAATCAGGCGTACTGCCGGGCGACCGGCCGCACGCGACGGGACCTGCTCGGGGAGTACCTCTTCGACGCCTTCCCGGACAACCCCGCCGACCCCCAGGCCGACGGGGTCAGCAATCTCTCCGCGTCCCTGGCGCGGGTGCTGGCCACGAAAGAGCCGGACACCATGGCCGTCCAGCGCTACGACATCCCCGTCATCAGTCGGCCGGGCCACTTCGAGGAGCGCTGGTGGTCCCCGGTCAACACTCCTGTGCTCAACCCCGACGGGCGGGTCACCTGGATCATCCACCGGGTCGAGGACGTGACCGCGTTCGTCCATCACCACAAGGAGCGGCACCGGGACGCCACCGCCAGCCCGCCGAGCCTGCGGGAGACGGGCGTGGAGGCCGAGTTGTACGCCCGCGCCAAGGAGCTGGAGCGCCTGAACGAGGAGCTCCGGCGCGCCCACGCCCGCGAGCGCCAGGTGGCGATCACGCTCCAGGAAGCCATGCTGCACTCCCCCGACCTGGCCCGGCACTCCGATGTGGCGGTGCGCTACCTGCCGGCCATCGGCTCGCTGAACGTGTGCGGTGACTGGTACGACACCGTCGACCTGTCCGGCGGCCGTTTCACCGTGACCGTCGGCGACGTGGTCGGCCACGGCCTGGAGGCGGCCACCGTCATGGGGATGCTGCGCAGCGCGCTCTCTGCGGCCAGCCGGGCCGTCGCGGGTCCCGCACAGGCCCTGGAGGTCCTGGGGTTGTACGCGCGCTCCGTCGACGGCGCTCTGGCCGCCACCGCCGTGTCGGCCCTGGTCGACACCCAGGCGCAGATGATCATCTACTCCAGCGCCGGGCATCCGCCCCCGGTGCTGATGCACCCCGACGGCTCCTGCCAACTGCTGGACCAGGCCACCGATCCGCCCCTGGGCGCCCGGCCCGCGCACGTTCCGCGGCCGCAGGCCGGCACCCCCTACAACCACGGGGACGTCCTCGTCCTCTACACCGACGGCCTGATCGAACGCCGCGACGAGGACATCGACACCGGCCTGCATCGCCTGACCGAGACACTGGCCAACTGCCTCCGGCTCAGCCCCGAACGCCTGGCCGACACCCTCCTCGCGCGTCTGGGCCTCAGCCATGGCGCGCGGGACGACATCGCTCTGATCGTCGTCGGGTTGTGAGGCCGGCTCCCGGCTCGGCCGTGGCCGTGGCCGTGGCCGTCTACGGAGTGTCAGCGACCCTCTTGCATGTTCTATGCCATACCCCATAAGTTACCGACAGGTAGCTCGTCGGGGCAACCCTCGCGCTCCGCTGCCGGGAAGGTGGTCGACTGGTGAGTCCGCGCAGGAGCGAGAGTCGTGACCGGATGATCCTCAGCACTGCCGCGCTGCTGCGTGAGTACGGTGCGAGTGCGACGAGCATCGACCGGGTGCTGGCGCACAGCGGAGCCCCTCGTGGCTCGGTGTACCACCACTTTCCCGGCGGGCGGACGCAGTTGATCGACGAGGCGGTGGCCCTGGCGGGGGACTTCGTCGCGGGGCTGATCGACGCCGCCGCGGAGGCCGACGATCCGGTGGTGGCCGTGGACGCGTTCTTCGCGCTGTGGCACGACCGGCTCGTGGAGAGCGGCTTCCGGGCCGGCTGCCCGATCGTGGCCGTGGCCGTGGAGACCAACGACGACGCTCCCCGGTTGGCCCGCTCCGCGGCCGCCGTCTTCGCCCGCTGGCAGGAGGCTCTCGCGGGCCTGTTCGTCCGGCACGGTCTGACCGAGGAGCGCGGCCGGAGGCTCGGCGCGTTCGTCATCGCCGCGGTCGAAGGCGCGGTGATCATGTGCCGTGCCGAGCAGAGCACCGCGCCGCTGGAGGCGGCCGCCGCCGAGATCCATGACCTGCTCGTTCACGCCCTGCGCCAACGCCCCCCGGCATGACCGCAGACCTCACCCCTTGAAACAGCTTCATCCGCTCAGCCCGAAGGAGTCGCCATGCCCTCGCTCGACCGTCAGGACAACGTCTTCGTCCTCGACCTCGGAGACGGAGAGAACCGCTTCCACCCCGACTGGATCACCACCGTCAGCGCCGCACTGGACGAGGTGGAGAAGGCGGAAGGCCCCCGCGCCCTGGTCACCGCCGCCACGGGCAAGTTCTACTCCAACGGGCTCGACCTGGACTGGCTGTTCGCCCATGCCGACCAGCACCAGGACTACGTCGTCTCCGTGCACGAGCTGTTCGCGCGGATACTGTCGCTGCCGGTCATCACCGTGGCCGCGCTGCAGGGGCACACCTTCGCCGCCGGCGCGATGTTCTCCCTCGCCCACGACTTCCGTGTCATGCGCGCCGACCGGGGCTTCTGGTGCCTGCCCGAAGCGGACATCAACATCCCCTTCACCCCCGGCATGGCCGCCCTCATCCAGGCCCGCCTGGCACCGCGGACCGCCCACGAGGCCATGCTCACCGCCCGCCGCTACGGAGGCGAGGACGCCGCGGCCGCCGGCATCGTCGACCAGGCCGTCGCAGAGGACGCCGTCCGCACGACCGCCATCGAGATCGCGGCGGCGCAGACGGGCAAGGCCGGCGACACGCTCGGCACCATCAAGGCCCGCATGTACGCCCCGGCCCTGGCCACCCTGCGCGACACCACCAACCCGCTCGGCTGACCACCCACCCGCTCGGCTGACCACGGTCCCGCCGACCGGTACCGGCGCGCCGAGAAGTTCCTCACCGCGGCCCGCGCCCTGCGAGACGGCTGGAAGGACGGAGCCGTCGCCGGTTCCGCGGGCGCACCCGCCTGGCCGGCGTCCGGCGCCGTACACCAAGTGCGCCATCGCGGACCGCGGTTCGACGTCGAACTCGTTCCGACCCTGCCGCGCAGCGCCCAGGGTCATCCCGTCGTCCTCCAGACCGGGGACTCGGGCGAGGGACGCGACTCCGCCGCCCGCAACGCCGACGTCATCTTCTCCGCGCACGGCAGCGACTTCGACGACGCACCGGCCTTCGCCGAAGACATCCGGCGCCGGCTGCGGGCGGCCGGACGGCCCGACGCCGACCAGCGCATCCTGCCCGGCACCGAGATCATCCTCGGCGCCACTGAGGAGGAGGCACAGGAGACCGAGGAGGAGGCGCAGGAGAAGGAGCGCTGGATCCGGCTGCAACAGGTCGCCCCGGCAACCGCGGATCGCCGGACTGCCGCGGGGCATCGACCTGTCCGGCCGGGACGCCGACGGGCCGCTGCCGAACCCGGTCGTCACCGAGAACGACGGCTCCTTCGGCGCACGCCGCATCGCCGACCCGCGCACGGTGGTCGCCGTACGGCGCGCCAAGGCCGAGGAGCGCGGCCGGTCGCTGCGCCAGACCGTCATCGCGCTCGGCCCGCGGCGCGGGCACGTCGGCACCGCGTCCGGCCTCGCCGACAGGTGGAGTACACCGGTACGACGCTGCGCTCGCGCCTGGGGCTGCGCGAACCCCTGACCCACCGCTCCGCGCCCCACCGACCACAGGCGAGCTGACCGGCCCGGAACCCGCGGGCGCCTGCACGGGGCATCCGGTGCCGTCACGAGCTTGTCATGTGCGAGCCGGAATGGCCGTTGCGCGGGCGCCGGTTGCTCTGTGTATGACCATCGGAGTAACGCTCTTCCTTCAGGACCGGATCGACAGGACGGTGCGGCTCGCGCGGGAGGCTCACGAGGCAGGCCTGCGCTCCGCATGGTTCGGGCAGACCTTCACGTACGACTCCCCCTCGCTGGCCGCGATCGTCGGCCGCGAGGTGCCCGGACTGCATGTGGGGACCGCCGCGATCCCCGTGTTCGGCCGCCATCCGCTGCTCGTCGCGAGCCAGGCCCAGACGGCCCAGGCCGCCACCGACGGCCGCTATCACCTCGGGCTTGCTCTGGGCACCAAACACCTGACCGAAACCGGCTTCGGCATCCCGTACCAGCGCCCCATCGCCGTGCTCCGCGAGTTCCTGACCGCCCTGCGCCAACTCGTGGAGACGGGCAGCGCCGACTTCCACGGCGAGCTGCTGACGGCCTCCACACCGCTGTCGGCGGCGGTACCGGGCGCCGAACCACCGGTGCCGCTGCTGGTCGCCGCGATGGGGCCGCAGGCGCTGCGCGTGTCCGGCGAACTCGCCGACGGCATCCTGCCGTACCTGGCGGGACCGCGTGCCCTGGCCGAGCACATCGTCCCGGCCGTCACCGCCGCGGCCGAGGCGGCGGGCCGGCCGGCACCCCGGATCGTGGCCCTCGTGCCCGGCGTGGTCACCGCCGACACCGAGGCGGTACGGCAGAGCGCGACCGAGGCGCTCGCCTTCTACGAGCGGTTCCCTTCCTACCGCCGTGTCATCGAGCTCTCCGGCGGCACACGGGCCGCCGACCTCGCCGTCATCGGTGACGAGGAGACCGTCGCCGCCGAGGTGCGCCGGTACCGCGAGGCCGGGGCGACGGAGGTGGTGTTCACCGCGACGGACCTGGGCGGAGAAGAGGCCCGACGCCGCACCTGGGGGCTGCTCGGAGAACTGGCGAAGGGCTGAGACCCGGCACCGGGCACCCGGCGCGGCCGCGAACGGATTCGACGCGCGGGCCGACGGGGGCAGGCGCCGCCACGACACCTCCGAAGGACTGTGGCGGCGCCTGCCGTGTCCGTGCTCGTCACGTCGTCACGCCGCTGTGGGGTTCGGACGCAGACGCATCGCGCCCTGGCCTTGCTGACCACCCAGGGGTACGCGGGACGGGACGCAGTGGTCCTGCCGTCGCTGTCGACCGACTTGGTGAGCAGGCCGGCCGCGGCTTCCCCTCGGTGACCCGGTCGACGAGCGCGGTCAGCGCAGGCGAGGAAACGTAGCCCGGTCGCCCCGGGACAAGACGCGTCGACGGGATTGTTGATGATTTGGTCGCCAAACACGGAGCCGGGGAGCGGCGTGCGGCCGCCTACTCGGAGTGCTCGTGGGCCCCGGCCTGCCGGCAGCGGACGGCGACGGCCGCGATGTCGTCCTCGAGCCGTCCGCCGCTGTAGTGCAGCAGGTCCTGGTGAAGCCGGTCCAGCAGCTCGCGGGGCGGCGCGAGGCCGAGCTGGCGCATCCAGTCGGGCAGCGGGAAGAAGCAGCCGTCGCGGTCCCGGGTCTCCGTTACGCCGTCGGTGTAGAGCAGCAGCTGGTCACCCGAGGCGAAGGCCACGGTGTCGACGGTGTACTCGTCCCCGAGGAGCGACGCGAGGTTGAGAGGGGGTGAGGGCGTGGTGGGCTCGAGGACGCGGATTTTCCCGTCCTGCACGAGCAGTGGCGGCGGGTGTCCGCAGTTGAGAACGCGGACCTGTCCGGCGCCGTACGGGATCTCGGCGATCAGGGCGGTGGCGAAGTGCTCCGGCTGGTCGGGGTCGAGGATCGCGACGCTGTAGCGCCCTATGCTCGTCTCCAGCCGATGGATGATGCCCTTGAGGTCGGGCTGGTCGTACGCGTTCTCCCGGAAGCAGTTGATCACCGCCGAGGCCGCCCCCACCGCCGAAAGCCCCTTGCCGCGGACGTCGCCGATGAGCAGCCGGACCCCGTACGGCGTGTCGGCCACCTCGTAGAAGTCGCCTCCGATCCGGGCCTGCTCCTGGGCCGCCAGATACAGCGACTCGATGTCGACGTCCTGGATACGGCGCGGCAGCGGGCGCAGCAGCACCTTCTGCGCCGCGTCGGCGACGAGCCGGACCTGGAACAGCATCTCCTCCCGTTGGAGCCGGAGATGGCTCGCATAGGCGGCCGCCAGAGTGACCGCGACGATCGCGGCGGCCGTGTACGGCGTCCCCAGGTCGGCGTAGACCAGGCTCAGCCCGATCATGACCAGCAGGCAGAAGGCCCCCAGCAGGATCGTCGGGAGCACGGGCCACAGGGAGGCGGCGAGCGCGGGCGCAGCGGGCAGGAGACGGCTGAAGGCGATCTCCCTGGGCGTGGCGAAGGCCAGCCCGGCGATCACGACGGTAAGGAACACGGGCGACAGCAGCACGGTCTCGTGTCGGCCACCGTACGGAGCCCGGTGGCGCCGATGCCGTCCTGTCCTGATCACAGAAAGTATCTTATCGGGGCAAAGTGGGCTTCGGTCTGTCAGGGAGAACGCGCCCTGCTGCTTTCGGTGGCCGGTGGCGAAGCGGCGCCGGACGCAGCGGGGCGGGGGGGGGGGGGGGGGGGGGGGGGGGGGGGGGGGGGGGGGGGGGGGGGGGGGGGGGGGGAGGGGGGAGGAGGGATGGCAAGGGAGGCGGGGAGAAAGAGG
>NZ_JBWKFL010000011.1:85178-176938 GCF_056434305.1 Streptomyces sp. NPDC044061
GGGGGGAGAGCTCTTCTTTGTTTTTGGGGGGGGGGGTGGAGAGGGGGCGAGAAAGAGGGGGGCCCCCCACGGCCGCATCCCGCACGTCGGTGCGGGATGCGGCCGTCGCCCTGACCGCCGACGTGGCGCGCAGCCGACGAGACGATGCGGGCCCCGGCGCCGACGCCCACGCGCACGCCTGCCGGAAGCCGGTCGGGGGGCCGCGGTGGCGGCCGGGACGACCTCCCCGGGCGAGCGGCGCGACTTCACTGGGCGGCGCAGGCCGGCCAAGCCGCCGATTCTGCCGAGCGGACGCCGCGACCAGGCAGCGACGGCGTGGAGGGGCGAGCCTGCCGTGACGCCCGGGAGTCGCGGCGCCCGGGTCCGGACGGCCTCGCCACAGCCGGAATCGGCCACTCTTTCGACGCGGGCGGCACGGGGTGTTCCAGCAGCAGCGCGCGCCGTTTCCCACCCCGCCGACGCCGGGTGGGCGCGGCCGACGTCAGCGCCCCCTCCCCCGCGGCTTCAGCGGTACGTGCGGGAGTTCCGGGGCGGGGAGGGGGTCTCCGGCACAGCCCTTGACCTCGCCGAAACGGGTCCCCGTCATCCAGTCCTCGCGCGCCCGGGCGATGTCCTCGTGCGTCCGGCCGATGAAGTTCCACCACATGACGATCTCCTCCTCGAACGGAGTCCCGCCGAGCAGGACCGTGCGGGCGGCCCGGTCCGACTCGTTGGTGAGGGTCAGCGTGTCGGTGCCCGGGTGGGCGTAGCCCAACTCCGCCGGGCGCAGGAGGACGTCGGCCAGCCGGACGTCACCCCGGTCGACGAGCAGGCCGTGCTCGAAGCGGGGGTCCACGGTGAGCGTGAGGGCCGAGCGCGGCGGGAGGAGGATCTCGGCGCCGAGCAGCGGCGTGAAGGTCCGTACCGGGGAGACGGCGCCGGCGAGGGACCCGAGGAAAACCCGGAGTTCGGCTCCGTCGACCAGGAGGGGCTCGGGTACGTGGTGCTGGAAGTCGCGCCCGGTGTCGCGGTGGGCGCCGGGCAGCGCCACCCAGAGCTGGACACCGTGCAGGACGGTGGTTCCCGGGGTGGAGACCTCGGAGTGGGCGATGCCGTGTCCGCCGGTCATGAGGTTCAGCTCGCCGGGTCGCACGAAGGCGTGGCTGCCGAGGCTGTCCCGGTGCTCGATCTCCCCGCTGAACAGCCAGCTCACCGTCTGCAGCCCGGTGTGCGGATGCGGCGCGACGTCCATGCCGCCCGACTCGGCGACGTCGTCGGGGCCGTAGTGGTCCGCGAAGCACCAGGCGCCGATCAAGGTACGGGTCCGCTGCGGTAGCGTGCGACGCACGGTCATCGCCCGGGGTCCGCCCAGGGGCACGTCCCGTGGGGTCAGCACCTCGACCTGGGGTGCTCGGGTCGGCCGGTCGCCGTCCACGAGTGCGCCGCAGCGCATTTCCTGGGGTTTCGTTTCGGTATTGCTCACCGTGGACCGCCTCCAGACCCTAGTTGTTCTATATTCAACTATCCTGTCCGATCGTAGACCCTCCGAAGGAGTTTCGGGTTGAGCACTTACACGACCGGGTCCGCCCCCCAGCGGATCTTCGTCGACAAGCAGAGCCCCGCCGCGTACCAGGCGCTCGTACAGACGGCGGAGACGGTGCGTGCGGTCGCCGCCGAGGCGGGACTCGACCGCGCGGTCGTGGAGCTGATCAACCTGCGGGTCTCGCAGATCAACGGCTGCGCGTACTGCCTCGACGTGCACACCAGGGCCGCCCTGCGCGCCGGCGAGAGCACGCAGCGGCTCGGCGTGCTGGCGGCCTGGCGGGACACCGAGCTGTTCACCTCCGAGGAACGCGCGGCGCTCGCGCTGGCCGAGGCGACCACGCTCCCCGACGACGCCGCAGCCCAGCAGACCGCGTACGACACCGCCCGCGAGGTGCTCACCGACGACCAGGTGTCCGCGGTCATCTGGGTGGCGATCACCATCAACGCCTTCAACCGGGTCTCGATCATGAGCAAGCATCCGGTACGGCGGCGGCAGACGTCCCCCTGACGGTGGCCACGGTGCGCTGACGGGCGGCACCGCGTGCGCTCCCGGGCAACACGGCTCCCGCTCCCGCCCCTGGCGTCGGCCTCGTACGCACGGCACCACACGCGGGAGGCACACCATGACCACCGGTTCCCAGCCCCTGATGCAGCCAGCCCTGGCTGCATCAGAAGGGCGAGGTCATCCAGGAGTTCGGGACCGTCAAGCAGTTCCCCATCGGGCTCTCCTACGACGCGCGGATGTACTCCTGCCAGCGCCTGAACAGGGTCCTCGCGGACACCCAGATCCTCTACGGCCTCTACAAGAAGCACCACTGGCTCCTGCGCGGCGCGACCTTCTACCAGTTGCACCTGCTGCTGGACAAGCACGCGGGGGAACAGCTGGAGCTGGTCGACACGATCGCCGAGTGGGTGCAGACCCTGGGCGGTGTCGCGGTGGGCGATCCACGGCACGTCGCCGAGATCACGTCGATTCCACGGCCGCCGGACGGCGTGGAGGAGGTCCCGGCGATGCTGTCGCGGCTGCTGGCGGCGCACGAGAACATCCTGACGGACGCCCATGACGCGGCCGCCCGCACCGCCGAGCTCGGCGACGACGGCACCAACGACCTGCTGGTCTCCCAGGTCGTCCGCACCGGTGAGCTGCACGCGTGGTTCCTCGCGGAGCACCTGGTGGACACTCCGCTGGTGCGCACCTGAACGGATGGAAACAGCCGCTCCCGGCACCGGGAGCGGACGGCTGCCCTCCTCCCTCGTGGCGGCCTGCCTGGTTCCGGCGGCGGGCGTGTGGGGCGCGGATGTGCTGTGGGGCCCGGAAACCGTCCGGCGGGAAGCTCGGCGACTGCCTCGTCGCCGGCGGCCGTGCAGTACATCGGGCTCGCCCAGGCACACCCGGCCAGTGGGCTCCGGCCGGTGGCGGTGGGTCGGCTCGCCGCGGTACTGCCGCTGCTGCCGGCTGCCTGGCGGCACACACGCGCGTCCGTCCGGTGCCCGGCGCGGCTCGGCCCGGCGCTCCTGATGCGGGAGCCGCACCCGGCCTCATCCTGCATCTCCGGGCGGCCCAGCGGCAGATGCTCGCCGTCATCGTCCTCGACTACCTGTATCCGGCCGTCCCCACAGTTCTCGGGCTCACCGTGCTGCGCGAACCGGTGACCCGGGCAGGGCTGCTGGGCCTCACCGGCGCGGGCACCCCCGTCGCCCTGCTGAGCCTCGGATGAGCGACCGCCGCCGGGCCGGGTGCGGCAAAAACCGCTTGCCCGGCTCTCCAAGGTGTGGCAGGGTTCGGCGAGTTGATCTCCGCGTAATCCTCCACGGCGAAGGACTGAGGCCATGATCGCGGCGTCCCACAGCGGCCGCCGTCGGCACTGACACCGTCTGCCTGCCCGGCAGCGGACACTCGTGCCCTCGCGTCTCCTCACGGCGGCCCCACGCATGTCCCGTGTTCCCGGCCCCGGCCGGTTCCGCAGCCGCTACGGCTGCCCTTCACTGTGAGGTCATCACCATCGTGCACACCGATGTGCAGAATTTCGCCGTCGCCAACCTGCTGCGCCGCCCGGCGGTGGTCGAGGTCGCCGGCTTCGTCGCGGGGTTCGATCCCACGACGACCAGTCCCTACATCAACTACGCGACCCCGTTGCCCGGCGCGGAGCCGACCGACCGGGACGTCAGCGCCCTGATCGACGCGTTCCGCGAGCGCGGGCTCAAGCCCCGCCTGGAGTTCGCCCCGGACTCCGCGCCCGCCGTCGAACCGGCCCTGCGCCGGGCGGGTTTCCGGACCGAGGCGGTCCACGAGTACATGGTCTGCACCCCCGCCACCCTGGCAGTGCCGGCCGGGAACACCGCCGTGGAGGTACCGCGCACCGACGAGGACTACGCGGCCGTCGACGCCGCCCTGTCCGAGGCGTTCGGCGGTGAGTTCCTCCCCTCCCCCGAGAGCGCGGCCCGGCTGCGGCGCACCCAGGAGGGCGGCGGAGCCGTCCGGTTCGTCCGTGCCGCGGACGGCGGCTGCGCCGGTGCGGCGATGTGTTCGGCGCCCGCCGAGGGCACGGCGGAGGTGGCGGGTGTCGGCACCCGGCCGGCCCACCGCGGTCGGGGCATCGCGGCCGCGGTCACGGCGGCCCTCGCCGTGACCACGTTCACGCGCGGGGCGCAGTCCGTCTGGCTGGAGTACTCGGGCGACGGTTCCCGCCGCGTGTACGAACGGGTCGGGTTCCGGCCCCGGGGCACGCGCCTGTACGTGGCGCTCGAAGCGTGACGCACGTCCGGCGGGGGCCGAGCCGCCTCAGCCCTCGCCGGGCAGCGGGTGCTCCTTGACGAACCGCCGGATCTCCTCGGTGAGAGCGGCGGGGTCGTCCAGGGGGACCAGGGTGCGCGCGTCGGGGATCTCCACGTAGCGCGCGTGCAGCAGCTCGGCGAGTCGACGGCCGGTGGCGGGCGGCATCATGCGGTCCTCGGCGCCCCAGGCGACCAGGGCCGGGCGGGTGAAGGAGGGCAGTTTTCCGGCCGCCTCCACGAACCAGTCCGCCGGGGACCTTGCTCGCCCGGTGCAGCAGCCTGCGCTGCACCGGGCGGGTAGTTGTCCAGGGCCTCGCAGGAGGTGAGGACCAGGCGGACGATGCGCTCGTCCCGTACGCCGACGAGGAGTTGGGCCGTTCCGGTGTCGTTCTGGACCAGGGTGACGTCCCGCAGGTCCAGGCGGTCCAGGAACTCGGCGAGCAGCCGTGCGACACCGTGCGCGGACAGGTCGGCGTCCGCCCGCATCGGGCGCCGACGGCTGCCCAGGGGCAGGACCGGGACCAGCACCCGGAAGTCCGCCCGCAGGTCCGCCACGACGTCGGACCACACTGTCGAACCCGAGGCCGTGGACGAGGACGACCACCGGGCCGACGCCTTCCGTGTCCTCGTAGTCGATGGTTCCCGCGCTCAGCTCGATCTGCGCGATGGCCCCGCCTCCTGCCCGGTCGGCCGCCTCGTCTTAGCGGCATGTTAGATCTGCGCGGCGGTCCTTGTCCGGGTGCGGCGGGCGCCCGCATGCTCGGGCGCACTCAGGTCCCGGGGGCGGTCTCCCGCTCCCCGTTCCCACCGGATCTCCCCACCTGGAGCCGCCATGTCATCGTCCGCCGCCCTGCCCGGGAAGCCGCCGCCGGCCGGCCCCGGCAACCGCCGTCTCGCCCTCGTCGGCGGGTCCCTGGGCAACCTCGTCGAGTGGTACGACTGGTTCGTCTACGCCAGCTTCGCGATCTACTTCGCCGACTCGTTCTTCCCCGGCGACAACCCCACCACCAAACTGCTGAACACGGCCGGCATCTTCGCCGTCGGCTTCCTGATGCGGCCGGTCGGCGGCTGGATCCTCGGGCGGGCGGCGGACCGGCACGGGCGCAAGAGCGCACTGACGCTCACCGTCTCCATGATGTCGGTGGCCGCCCTGCTCATCGCCCTCGCGCCCAGCTACGGCCAGGCGGGTTACTTCGGCGCCGTGGTGCTGCTGCTGGCACGGCTGCTGCAGGGCCTGAGCATCGGTGGCGAGTACGCCGCCAGCGCCACCTATCTGACCGAGGCGTCCGCGCGCGACCGGCGCGGGCTCGGCTCCTCGTTCCAGTACGTGTCCATGACGTGCGGGCAGCTCCTCGGCCTCGCCGTCCTGATCACTCTGCAGCACACCCTGAGCACGGACCAGTTGGAGAGCTGGGGCTGGCGGATCCCGTTCGGCCTCGGTGCGCTGTTCGCCGTCGTGGTGTTCTGGCTGCGGCGCCGGCTGTCCGAGACGGAGGCGTTCACCGAGGAGTCGGGCGACCGTGCCGAGTCCGCGCGCGGCACCCTCAGCGCGCTGTGGGAGCACCGCCGCGAGGCCGGCCTGGTCATGGCGCTGACCCTGGGCGGCACGGTGGCCTACTACACGTACACCACGTATCTCACCAAGTACCTGATCGGGAGCGCCGGTATGGCCAAGTCCACGGCCACCCTGGTCAGTTTCACTGCGCTCGCCGCCTTCGCGCTGCTCCAGCCCGTCGCGGGGCTGCTCTCCGACCGGATCGGCCGCCGGCCGCTGCTGATCACCTTCGCGGCAGGCTGCACGGTCGGCACCTACCCCATCATGACTGCGCTCGGCTCGGCGTCCTCCTACTGGTCGGCGCTGGGGCTGTCCCTGCTGGCCCTGGTGATCGTCACCGGCTACACCTCGATCAACGCCGCCGTGAAGGCGGAGTTGTTCCCCACCCGGGTCCGTGCCCTCGGGGTGGCCCTGCCGTACGCGATCGCCAACGCGCTGTTCGGCGGCACGGCGGAGTACGTGGCCCTGTGGTTCAAGGACGCCGGTCACGAGAGGACGTTCTTCTGGTACGTGTCGGGCTGCGCGCTCGTCTCGCTGGTCACCTACGTGCTGATGCCGGACACCCGTGACGCCGCGCTCAGCCGCGCCGAAGCGGAGGCGGGCGACGGTTCCCCCGCCGGTACGGCGGCCGCCTCGGCCGACGCCGTCCGCTGACGCGGTGGTGACCCGCGCCGTGCGGCCTGCGTAAGCTTCCGCCCAGGTCACCACGGCACGAGGAATTTTCATGCAGGCGCTGCTCGTCGAGGACGACGACCGTATGGCCCAGGCCCTGACCACGGCCCTCGCCCAGCGCGGGCACACGGTGCGCAGGGCCGGCCGGGCCCTGGACGCCCTGCGGTACGTCCACGCGGCCGAGTTCGTGCTGCTCGATCTCGGCCTGCCGGACCTGGACGGTCTGGAGTTGCTGCGGCGGCTGCGCACGGTGTGCGACGCGCCGCTGATCGTGGTCACCGCCCGGTGCGAGGAGCGCGACATCGTGCAGGGACTGCGGGCCGGAGCCGACGACTACGTGGTCAAGCCGTTCCGGATGAACGAGCTGATGGCCCGGATCGACACCGTGCGCCGCCGTACCGGCGGGGCTGCGGCCCGGACGGACGGCACCGACCGGAGCGGCCGGTCCGTGCGCCGGGGCGATGTGGAGATCGACATCGCGGGACGCACGGTCACGGTCGCCGGTGCGGAAGTGCGGCTCACCCGGCGCGAGTTCGACGTCCTCGCCTTCCTCGCGGCGCGGCCGGACGAGGTGCACTCACGCGAGGAGATCCTGGACCGGATCTGGGGCGACGCCTTCCTCGCCGCGTCCCGGTCCCTGGACGTGCACGTGGCGGGCGTCCGGTCGAAGACGGGCCGCGCCGAACTGGTGCGTACCGTGCGGGGCTTCGGATATCAGCTGGGGCCGTCGGCCGCGGGCACGGAAGGGTGAGCCGGCCGATGGGCGGCGGCCGGGCGCACGGCGAGGACCGAGGCGCGCGATGAGACGGCGGCTCCTGGTCGTGCTGATGGTGCTCATGGGAGCCGCGACGCTGCTGCTGTCCATGCCGCTGGCCGGCTCCTACGCGAGCGGGCGCACGGAACACCTGCTGCTCCAGCGGCGCGCCGACGCCGCACGGTTCGCCGACCTCGCCGACCGGGTGCGCAGCGGCGCCGACCGCGCCGAACTGTCCACCGAGATCCGCCGGTACGCCGAGCTGTACGGCGCCTCGGTGACCGTGGTGGACTCCGCCGGGCGTACCCTCGCTCGGGCGGGGTCGGGGATTCCCGCGTCCTCCGCCGACGACCTCCTCGGCCGGGCACTGACCGGGCGTTCCACCGAGCGGCTGCCCACCGTTCGACCGTGGGGGCCGGACCGGGTGGTGCTCGCCGAGCCGGTCGGCCGGGACGAGCGGGTCAGCGGGGCTGTCCTGCTGGCCGTCCCGACCACCGCCGCCCGCCGGGACGTGGCCGTGCGCTGGGCGTTCATCGCGATCGGGGCGCTCACCGCCTTCGCGGCCGCCGCCCTGGTCGCGGCCGGCATCACCCGCTGGCTGATGCGCCCGGTCCGTGATCTCGACCGGGCCGTGGCCGGGCTGGCTTCCGGCAGCCTGGAGGCGCGGGCCGTCTCCGACACCGGGCCGCCCGAACTGCGCAGCCTGCGCCGGCACTTCAACGGGATGGCGGAGGCGGTCGCCGACTCGCTGGGCCGCCAGCGCGCCTTCGTCGCCGACGCCTCGCACCAACTGCGCAACCCGCTGGCCACCCTGGTACTCCAGCTGGAGAACGTCGAGCCGCATCTCGCGCCCGGTCCCGGCAGGAAGGAGCACGCACGGGCACTGGACGAGGCCGAACGCCTGGAGGAACTGCTGGACGGTCTGCTCGCGTTGGCGCGGGTGGAGTCGGGTACGGCGGAGCGGAGCGAGCAGGACGTGTCCCGTGCGGTGCGCGAGCGGGTGGCCGCCTGGGATCCGGTGTTCGAGGCGTCCGGGCTGACCCTGACCGCCGCCGTACGGGAGGCGCTGCGGGCCCGAGCGGTGCCGGACGCGGTGGGGCGGGTCCTGGACGCGGTCCTGGACAACGCGGTCAAGTTCGTCCCGTCCGGCGGCCGGGTCGACGTCGGCGCCGCGCTCGCGGACGGCGAGGTCGTGCTGCGCGTCGGGGACGACGGCCCGGGGGTTCCGGAGGAACAACTGCCCCTGCTCACCCGTCGTTTCGCTCGGGCACCCGAGCATCAGAACGTGCCCGGCAGCGGTCTGGGCCTGGCCATCGCGGACGAGATCGCCCGGCTGAGCGGGGGCCGGCTCCTGACCTCGGGCAACGATCCGCACGGCCTGGTCGTGGAGCTGCGACTGCCCTCCGCGTGAGCGGTCAGCCGTAGACCGACCGGTAGTAGGCCACCGCGCCCGGGTGCAGGGGTACGTCCCCCGTGGCGACCGCGAACCCGGGTTCGAGCCGGGCGCCCGCCGTCACTTCCCGCAGCAGCTCCCGCCAGCGGTCGAACACCACCCGCAGCACCTGGTGTACGGCTTCCTGCGGCACCTGGGGGCGGGCCAGCAGATAGTTGCCCACGCCGATGGTGCCGACCGGCTCGGTGAGCCCGTACACGCCGGCCGGGAGCGTGACCGCCGAGTAGACGGGACCGTAGGTGTCACGCAGGGTGGTCGCCTGCACCTCCAACGCCAGGAAACGCAGGGGGAGTTCGCGGGCCAGGACCGACAGGGCGGGGGTGGGCACTCCCCCGGCCCAGACGAGCGCGTCGACCGTGCCGTCACGCAGCGCCTCCACCGAGTCTGCCAGCCCGAACCGGCGCTGCCGTACCGCCCGCCGCCCGGTCAGCCCCGTCATCCGCAGCAGGCGGCCCGCCAGCACCTGGCCGCCGGAGCCCGCGGCGCCCGTGGCGACCGACCGGCCCGCGAGATCCCGCACGGAGCGCACCGGCCCGTCGGCCGGCACGACCAGATGCGCGTAGTTGACGTAGACGCGGGCGAGGGCCGTGACCGGGGACGGGCTCGTGAACGGCGCCCGTCCTCGCACGGCGTCCTCGGCGGCGTCCGCCATGGCCAGGCCCAGCTCCGCAGAACCGGCGCCGAGCCGGCGCAGGTTGTCCACGCTAGCCGAGGTGCCGAGCGGTGTGATGTGCAGCCGCGGGACGGTCCGTGCGGCCTGGACGGCGAGTGCCTTGCCGAAGGCGTTGTACGGCCCACCGGGCGCTCCCGTGGCGAGCCTGAGCCGCCACGCCGGCCCGGTGTCGCCCGAGCAACCGGCCAGGGCGGCGGCCGGGGCGCCGAGGAGCGCGGCCCGGAGCAGGCGGCGGCGGCTCGTCGGTCGACCGGTCACGGCGGCAGCGTAGCCGCTGCGCGCCGCCGCGGACGGCGCCGGTCGCGGGCCCGGCCGATTCGCGCCGTCCGCGCCCCGCTCCCGCGCGGCCGGCACGGAAACCGTGGCACTATCGTTGCGCCCTCGAACACGGGTAGGGAGAAGGGACATCGGCGTGGCAATGAAGGCCTTGCGCTCGGCGCTGGAAGCGATCTACGTACGGCGCCTGAACCGCAAGCTGGAGGGCCTGCCCCGGCCGCGGCACGTGGCGATCATGCTGGACGGCAACCGGCGCTGGGCCAGGGGCGCGGGACATCAGGACGTCCGGGAGGGCTACCGCGTCGGCGGCGCCAAGGTCACGGACTTCCTGCACTGGTGCACCGACGCCGGCATCAAGCACGTCACGCTGTGGATGCTGTCGGACGACAACCTCCACCGGCCGGCCGCCGAACTCGGCCCCCTGCTCGACATAATCGAGGAGACCGTCCAGCGCATCTGCGCCCCCGGGGAGCCCTGGGAGATCGAGATCATCGGCGCCCTGGACCTGCTGCCCGGGAACACCGCCCGCGTCCTGAAGGAAGCCGCCGCCCGCACGGACGGCCGCGGTGGGCTCAAGGTCGACGTGGCCGTCGGCTACGGCGGCCGCCGGGAGATCGTCGACGCCGTCAAGGCGGCCTTCGACAAACACATCGGCGCCGGCGGTGACCCCCGGGAACTGGCCGCGGAGTTCGATCTGGAGCACATCACCGACAACCTGTACTCGCCGGCCGGGCACGACACGGACTTCATCATCCGCACCTCGGGCGAACAGCGTCTGTCCGGCTTCCTGTTGTGGCAGTCCGCCTACGCGGAGGTGCACTTCGTGGACGTCCTGTGGCCGGCCTTCCGCGAGATCGACCTGCTGCGGGCCCTGCGCTCGTACGCCGCGCGCGACCGCCGCTACGGCCGCTGACGGGCGCGGTGGAGGTCGCGCAGCAGGGCGATCTCGGCTCCGTGGTGCAGGAGTTCCTGGTTGACCCACCAGACGATGTCGAGGAACGGCTCCTCCGGGTCGCTGCCGTGGGGGTAGGTGCAGTACCCGACGGTGTCGAGCGCGATGTCGTCGACGCTCAGCAGGGCCGTACGCCAGGCCCGGGCGGCGGTGTCGAACGCGGTGACCGCGGCCGCGGCCTCCCCGGTGACGGGGTGGTCGTCGCGGGTCAGCGCGTGGCTGCCGGCGGTGTGGTCCGCGCGCAGGGCCAGCATCTCGGTGAGGTGGCTCAGGCGCCAGGCGAGGGTCGTGAGCGGCGGCGGCCAGGGGTGCGGGTAGCCGGCGGCGTCCCGCCCCCAGGGCCCGCTGCCGGCCAGGAAGGTGGCGCGCGGCCCCGGGCCGTCCTCGCGCCGCCGCACCGACCAGCAGCCGGGCGCCGGCTCCCAGAGGTACTCCTCGTCGGTCATCGGCTCGACCTTGGTGTCCGTGCCGTCGCCGCTGTCCATGGCGGGCCCGGCCATACGGCCGAGGAGACGCTCGTGGGCGAAGTCGAACTGCCCCAGCAGTGGAAGCAGGCGGGGTGGTGTCGTCATCAACGCTCCTGGGGCGAACGGGTGGGCCCGGGAAGGGGTATGCCGACCGGTCAGCGTGGCACGCTCCGGGGGCTCGCCGCTCCTGATTTTCGACGCGCAGGTGATGCGCTCGCGCACCGCCGACCGTCGCCGGCAGGTGGGCGGCCAGGGGGTTCGGATCGGAGGTGCGCCAGGCGACCGCGACCCGGGTGCGGACCTCGGCGGGATCGATCCGGCGGAAGGCGACGCCCCTGAGGCGGATGCGCCGGATGCTCGCCGGGACCAGGGAGACGCCCAGACCGGTTTCCACCAGGGCGCACACGGTCTGCCATTCCACCGCGTGCTGGGCCGTTCGGGGTGCGAACCCCGCGTCCGCGCACAGGCCGGTGATCCGGTCGTAGAGCCCTGGGCCGGCCGCGCTGGGCAGGAGTACGAACGGCGAGTCCGCCAACTGCTCCACGCGCACGGTCCGCATGGCGGCGAGCGGGTGGGTGGCCGGCAGTACGGCCACGAAGGGCTCGGTGAGGACGGTGCCGAAGCCGGTCTCGGGCTCGTCGGCGGGGGGTTCACGCAGCAGCCCGATGTCGATGGTCCGCTCGTACAGCGCGGCCGGCTTCGGCGCGGTCATCATCTCGTGAATGTCCAAGTGCACTTCGGGGTACCGCTGCCGGAAGGCGCGCAGCAGTCCGGGCAGGACGGTCAGCGCGAGGGAGGCGGCGAACCCGATCCGCAGCCGCCCGGCCCGGCCGCTGCCGACGGCGCGGGCCGCGGCCAGGCCGTCGTCCGCGAGGCCGGCGAGGGCCCGGCGGGCGGCCGGAAGGAGTTCGCGCCCGGCCGACGTGAGCGAGACGCGTCCGGGCTCACGTTGGAACAGCGCGTGGCCGACCTTGTCCTCCAGTCGGCGGATCTGCCGGCTCAGCGGCGGCTGGGCGATGCCCAGGCGTTCGGCCGCGTGGCCGAAGTGGAGTTCCCCGGCGAGCGCCACGAAGGCGTGCAGCTGCGCGAGGGGAAGTTCGGGGCGCTCCATGCCCCCCAGGGATATCAGAACGGATATCCGTCCATGGCACGGGCGGTATTGGACGTATCGTTGCAGGTCACCTAGCGTTCGGCACATGACGGAACGACGCGCGATCCTCAGTGGCTCGACCTTCGAGGAACAGATCGGCTATGCCCGTGCCGTGGTCGACGGCGACTGGGTGCACGTGTCCGGGACGACCGGGTTCGACTACACCACGATGACCATCTCCGACGACGTGGTGGAACAGACCGAGCAGTGTCTCCGCAACATCGGCGCCGCGCTGGCCGAGGCGGGCTGCGACCTCACCGACGTCGTCCGGGTCCGCTATCTGCTGCCCGACCGCGAGGACTTCGAGCCCTGCTGGCCGGTCCTGCGCCGCCACTTCGGCACCGTCCGCCCGGCGGCGACGATGCTCGTGTGCGGCCTCGCCGACCCCCGCATGAGAATAGAGATCGAGGCGTACGCGCGCCGCCCCACCACGTGAGGGGCTGGGCCGCATGGTCGGCGCCCCCAGGATCCAGGTGTGTTCGAGTACGACGGTTGGATCACCGTCAGCCGGACAGGTCGATCGCCCGGTCGACGTCCGCCGGCTGCAGCACGCGCAGGATGCCTTCGAGGAGGTAGTAGTCGGCATACGGGAGGGAGATCTCGATCCCGTCCTCGGCCGGCCGGTTTCTTGTGCAGCGCGCGACCAGGGCCTCGGCGCGCGTCGAGTTCCTGGTCAGGCAGGTCTCGGCCAGCGCGGTCAGCAGCCGCAGGGCGGCCTGCCGGTATTCGGGTCGGCCCGTCGCGGCGGCCAGGTCCAGCAGCCCGCAGGCCATGACGGCACCGGCGGACGCGTCCTTGACGTCGTACGGCTGCTGGGGCGCCCGGTAGTCCCACACCGGAACGTGGTCGGGTGTCAGGGCTCCGAGCGCGTAGTCGGCGAGTCTGCGGGCGGTCGTCAGGAACTGCTCGTCGCCGGTGCGACGGTGCATCGTGGTGAACCCGTAGATCCCCCAGGACTGTCCGCGTGACCAGCAGGACGTGGGGCTGTAGCCCTGCACGGTGCCGGGGCCGATCGGTGTGCCGGCGCCGGGGTCGAAGTCGTACACATGGGGGGTGGAGCCGTCCGGGCGCGGGAACACCCGCTGGGCGGTCCTCGCGTGTTCCGTGGCGATCTCGAGGTACTTCGCGTCGCCGGTCTGCTCGCTCGCGAAGGCCAGCAGATCCAGGTTCATAATCGTGTCCATGATGACGCGGCCCGCGTTGTTCGGGTCGTTCAGCGCGCCCCAGGCGCGGATGAAGCGGCCGTTGGGGTTGTAGCGCCGGCTCAGCGAGTCGGCCGCCCGCACGGCACCCGCCCGCCAGGTGTCGTCGCCGGTGAGGCGCCACGCGGTGACCCAGGAGGGGTAGAAGAGGAAGCCGAGGTCGTGGGTGGAGGTGTCGTTCTGGCGGGGCGCGAGCTTCTTCGCGGATTCGACGGCCAGGGTGCGGAAGGTGTCGTCGCCGCTGTAGAGCCAGGCCATCCAGAGCGTGCCGGGCCAGAACCCGCCGACCCAGTCGCCGTTCTGCGAGTACACCCACTTCTCGGACTTCGTGCCGACCGGAAACGCCGTCACTCCCGGGGCGACGGCGCGGAGTTTCCCGATGGCGTAGTCGGCGGCGCCCCGCAGCGTGCGGACCACGCTCGCCGGGGTCCGCTCCGCCGCTTGCGCGGCCGTCGCCGGTGCCGCGTACAGCGCGGCGGCTCCGGCCGCGGTGGCCAGCACGATACGTCGGGAAAGCTCCATCGGCCCGCATCCTCCAACCAGGCACCTGCGCACGGAAGTTGAGCGAGCTTTACATGGGCCACCCAGGCTTGTACACCCACATGGGCAGGGTTCATGTATGCGAACGTCTGCTAGGGAACTCCTCGGTCACTCACAGCTGCCGCCGAACACCCGCTTCCCGCTCGGCCTGCTCCAGCTGGTGAGCCAGGTCGCCCTGCAGAGACGTACGCGCCCGACCCCGGCGGCCCAGCGGCAGGATGGTGCGCTGGGCGGAGTCCTCCAGGAGCAGGGCGAGGCCGCCGTACAGGGCGAAGACGGCCAGGGCGACACCGATCCAGCCGGCCGCCGTCTGCAGGACGGCGGGACCGCCGGACTCGTACACGCCGGTCAGGACGAAACGGCAGGCCCCGATCAGCAGGAGCACGCCGAACAGCGGCTTGCCGGGCAGGGCCGCCACGAAGAGCAGCAGCATCAGCGGGGCGACGCTCAGCAGGAACACCGCCATGGCGGGGCTGGGCTGCCCCGGCGGCCCGGAGAGGGCGACCACGGCCGTGCCCGCCCAGGCGCACCCCAGCACCGACAGTCCGCACGCCGCGCCGCCGTCGCGGGCGAGGAACGCGAAGATGCCGGAGATCAGTTGCAGCGGTACCACGAAGACCAGGACCAGCAGCATCAGCGGCCGGGGCTGGGCCTCGGGCACCCAGTGCAGCTGCGCCGCCGCCAGCAGGACACTGCCGGTTCCGAAGGCGAAGAAGCCCAGGGGCAGGCTGCTCGCGACCGGCCTGAGCATGATCCTGGTCAGCGCCTCCGGCTGCGGCGACGCCCCGTCCGGGCCGGTCACCCGCGGTGATGATGACGGCATTCGGATCACCCGTCCCTCTCCGCCCGCCGGCGGTCCGGCTTCGGCCTCGTACGGGACGGGGTACCCCGCCCGCGCCGGGGGACGACCGGGGAGGCCAGGCCCGTGGAAACGGAGGTTTCCGCGCCGGCCTCCGCGTCCCTGTCGCAGGAGCACCGCGGAATTGTCCTTGATCGGTAACAGGCGGATCCCATGGCCGTCCTGGCCCGTCCTGACAGGTGCACGGGGGCACATCGACACGGCGAGGAACGGGGCGGACATGGCACGGCATGGCGGGCGGGGATGGTACGGCCGGGTGGTCGCGGCAGCGGTCGGAGTGACGGCGGTGGCCGCCGCCACGTCGGTGTGGACCGCACAGGCCGGTCCCGTCGGAGGGCAGCCGTCGGCGCCGCGTCCCGCCGCCCCCAAGGCGGCACCGGTGTCCGCGACCATCGTCCACGCCTCCGACGCCGGCGAGCACGCGGTCAACATCACCATCGACGACGGCCCGGACCCGGTCTGGACCCCGCAGGTGCTGCAGGTGCTGCGGGACAACGGCGTGAAGGCGACGTTCTGCATGGTCGGCACCCAGGCGCAGGCCCACCCGGACATGGTCAAGCGGGTGGTCGCGGCCGGGCACCGGCTGTGCGACCACACGGTGTCGCACGACACCACCATGGACACCAAGTCCCAGGCCTACCAGTCGCAGCAGATCCTGGACGCCGAGCACCAGATCACCAAGGCGTCAGGGGGTGTGCGGCCGATGTACTACCGGGCTCCCGGTGGCGCGTTCACCCCGTACAGCAGGCATCTCGCGGCCTCGCACGGAATGCGGCCGCTGGGCTGGAACGTCGACTCCAAGGACTTCGAGCGGCCGGGCACGGACGCCGTCGTCGCCACCGTCAAGCGCGAGTTGTCCAACGGCCCGACCCTGCTCTTCCACGACGCGGGCGGCGACCGCTCCCAGACCGTGGCCGCCCTGCGCACTCTGCTGCCCTGGCTGAAGCAGCAGGGGTACTCCTTCGGCTTCCCCGTCCGCTGAACGGAGCCTGACCAGAATCGACTTCGGGCTCCGGCAGCCGGCTGAGCCGCTCACCCCCGCGCCGGGCCGCGGGCGGCGGTGCGCTCCCCCGTGACGATGCCGTCCAGCGCCTCGGTCACGGCGGGCCAGGCCGCCGAGCCCGGGTCGATCACGTCGAAGTGGCCGCACCCGGGCAGTTCGCGGAGCGTGACGCCCGCCCGGGCGCAGTACCCGCGGGCCATGGCCACCGGCAGTGCCTCGTCCAGGGCGCCGTGGACCACGACCGTACGGCCGGCGGGGGTGCCGAGACGGGCGGGGTCGGCAGCGGCGTACCGGTCCGGCACCTGTGCGCTTCCACCGCCGAGGAAGGCGGCTACGCACCCCGGCCGCTGCCCAGTTCGTCGGCCCACGCCAGGTCGGCGGTGGGGGCGAGGGCGAGTACACCGAGAACCGCGGCCGGGCCCGCGGTCCGGCCGGGCGCGCCCTCGGGCAGCCGGTGACGCAGCGCGGCCCACAGGGCGAGGTGACCCCCGGCCGAGTGCCCGGCATAGACGACACGGGACGGGTCGACACGACCGGGCGCGGCCTCGACGGCGAGGCCGGGCAGCAGGTCGACGGCCGCCGCCGTGTCGGTCAGTGTGGTCGTCCAGCCGCCACCACCACCGACCCGGCGGTACTCGGCACTGGCCACCGCGCAGCCGCTGCGCGCCACCAACGCCCGGGCGAATCCCGCGACATGCTGCCGGTCGTGCTCGGCGCGCCAGAAGCCGCCGTGGAAGAACAGCACCAGCGGCACACGCGGCCCGGCCGCGGGCAGGAACAGGTCGGCCACCTGGTCCGGATGCTCTCCGTAGACCAACGGCACAGGGGAAGCCGGGACTCGGGACACACCCACACCTCGCTTCGCTGTACCTCGACTAGTGGTACGACCATAACGCACGAGCGGTCGCACGGAAGGCCCGCTTCAAGCAGTGGAGGATCCAACGGGGGTGAACCGCTTGCCACTTCACCTCTTGACGCACTTGGTGCAGACCTTTACGTTGCACCGCACCCCCCCACACGACAGGAGCGACCCATGCGTGGTGTCAGAGTGTCGTCGTCCTCGATCCCCTCCCTCTTCCTCCGGCTGCTGCTTCTGCTGACCGTCCTCCTGGTCACGGTCGGCACACCGGCACGAGCCGCGGCCGCTCCCTTCAAGGTGCTGGCCCTGTACAACGGCACCTGGGACGCGGCCCACATCAGCTTCGTCAAAGAAGCGAACGAGTGGTTCCCGAAACAGGCCGCGGCCAACGGGTTCACCTACACGGCGAGCAACGACTGGGACCTGCTCGCCGACGGCGGGGTGAACGCGTACCAGGTGGTCCTCTTCCTCGACGACCTGCCCCAGACGGCGGCCCAGCGCACCGGGTTCGAGCAGTACATGCGCTCCGGCGGCGCGTGGATGGGCTTCCACGTCTCGGCGTTCACGACGAACGCCTCGGGCTGGTCCTGGTACCACGACCAGTTCCTGGGCTCGGGCGACTTCAGGTCCAACACCTGGGGTCCGACGACCACGGTGCTGCGCGTGGAGGACCGTACGCACCCGGCGACGAAGAACCTGCCCGCCACCTTCACCTCGTCGGTCAGCGAGTGGTACAGCTGGTCCAGGGATCTGCGCCAGAACCCCGACATCAGGATCCTCGCCTCCATAGACCCGAGCAGCTTCCCGCTCGGCACCGACCCGAACCAGACCTGGTACAGCGGCTACTACCCGATCCTGTGGACGAACACCAAGTACCGGATGCTGTACGCGAACTTCGGCCACAACGCCATGGACTACTCGACCGACACCCCGCTGTCCTCGACCTTCGCGAGCGAGACGCAGAACCGGTTCGTCCTCGACGGCCTGAAGTGGCTGGGCGGGGCCGGCGACACCCCGCCGCCGTCCGGCCCGATCTCCGAGACGGCCTGGTACGCGCTGCGCAACGAGGGCAACGGCACCTGCGTGGACGCCCGGGGCGCGGCGACCGCCAACGGCACGGTGGTCCAGCAGTACTCGTGCAACGGCACGGCGGCCCAGCAGTACCAGTTCCGGTCCACCGACAGCGGATACCTGCGCATCGCCAACCGGGGCAATCCGCAGCAGGTCGTCGACGTCACCGACCGCTCCACGGCCGAGGGCGCCCCGTTGCAGCTGTGGTCGTACGCGGGTGGTCAGAACCAGCAGTGGCGGCCCGTCCAGCAGGCCGGCGGCGGCTACCACTTCGTGGCCCGGCGCAGCGGGAAGTGCCTCGCCGCGGCGTCCACGGCGGACGACGGCGTCCAGCTCACCCAGCGAGCCTGCGACAACTCCCCCACCCAGAGCTTCCGCCTGGCCGAGCAGCCCTGACCGGCACCGCTCGACACGAGTGCGCCCCCGGCCGACATCCGGGGGCGTACTCCTGCCTGCGGCCGGACCTCAGCGTGCGGTCGGTCCCTGCCGCAACCGTTGTCCGGACGCTCCGCGTACTCCTCACCCACCTCAGCCCCGCGCGGGTGAACGAGGACCACACATGTCGCCGGCCCTCACGCACCTTCAGACTCACCTCCGGCGGGGAGACCGGTGACGCCGACGGTACAGGGGGGTGGTGTCGGCAATATCCACTCCGGGGTATCGAGCGGTACACGATGGGCCGTCCGACTCGGAAGGGATGGCCTCGCGTCTTGAGGCGCACCGGACACGCAGGAGGCCCACGATGCCTGATCAGCACGCAGTGCCGTATGTAGCAGTGGTCGGCCCGGATACGGCGACGCCCTCGGAAGTCGAGATGGCGCGGCAGGTGGGCAGTCTTCTGGCGCAACGGCGGTGCGTCGTGATCTGCGGAGGCCTGGGGGGTGTGATGGAAGCCGTGTGCCGGGGAGCGCGGACCGAGGGTGGTACTACCGTGGGACTCCTGCCGGGCGACTCGCGGGCGCAAGGCAATGCCTTTCTCACGGTGGCCATTGCGACTGGCCTCGGTGAACTGCGCAACGGTCTGATCGTGCGCAGCGCCGACGCCGTCATCGTCGTGGGCGGAAGCTGGGGCACGCTGAGCGAGATGGCTCTGGCCGTACGGACAGGCAAACCCACAGTCGCGATCGACGGATGGGGCATCGGAGCACCTGACCGATTCCGCGCGGAAGTGAAACAGGCATCCTCGGCGGTCGAGGCAGTGGAGACGGCACTCACAGCGATCGCCGGGAAGGGCGTATGACGGATATGAGACATCCACGCCGGCCGTGGCCGGTGGGATGCCTGCCCAGCCTCGTCAGACGGCCGTGACCTGGCCCGTCATGATTGCCGCCGGTTGGCCACCGAGAACGTAATCGACGTCGGTAATGCCGTCGCACTCCGGCTCGGGGCCCCATCCCCACTGCCCGCGCCCATCGACGATCTCGTACGCGCCCACCTGGCAGAACAGCCCCGCTCGCCCGGACCAGCAGCCGCAGCAAGGCCTGGCTGTTCCCCGGCCGACAGCCCGGGCATCCGATGGACCCGACCAGCGTGCTCGACCGAAAATACGCGGTGAGTAAGTCTGGGCAGTCCGGCGGCGGCCGTCGGTCAGGGGACGTCAGCGGGCGCCATGAGGTCGGTCTCGCGAGCGGGCGCGACCCGGGCAAGCCAGTCGGCTGCTTCTTGTCGGGTCAGTCGGCGATCGAGTCTCAGCGAGGGTTCCATCTGTTCGAAGACGCGACCGTTCATCCAGCCGAACGAGCCGAGCGGCGGGTGGAGAACGAGGACCCGGGCACCGTCGAGCGGTCTGATGTCCGCGGGCACGCCTTCGGGCGCGACGTAGCCGCCGTGGCCGTCGAACAGGCGGAAGCGCCGGAGAACGGGCTTGCCAGGGGCGGTGCGAGGGTTGCCGCACGTCGCGGCGTCCACCCAGGCCCGGGCGGGCCGCTCACCTGGCAGCAGCCCCCGGATCCTGCTCCCGATGAGACGGTCCGCGAGGAGGGTATGCAACTGGAAGTTGTCCCCGATGCCGCTCATCGTCAGCACGAAACCGCGCCCGGACGCGCGGTCGAGGACGATCAGCGGCTCGTCGTCCAGCACGGAGGCCAGCCGCTGCACCCACCCGGCGCGCCGGACGATCCCGCCGAGGCCGAGCTCCTCGGCCACCTCGGCCAGTTCGACGATCTCCTCGGCAGCCTCCCGGAGCTCCCGCAGGTCCTCGGTACTTGCGGCGGCCCGGAAATCCCGGCGCATCAGGGCCGTGATCGTCGCCTTCAGCCAGTCCTCGGCGTCGAACCAAGACAGTGCGACCGCCCTCGTCATCGCCGAGTCGGAGCCGTTCCGCGCGCCGACGGCATCGCAGACGCGCACCACCTCGTCCATGGCAGTGTCGTCCGGCGCCGGCGGGAACCGGTCCGGCACCTCCTGCACCCACAGGGCGGGGACCATCGCGAACATCTGCATGGCCGCAGCCGCCCGCGCGGGCAGCACCCCGGCGAGCGCGACCGGCGATCCGCCCCACTCGACGCACGCGCCAGCGAGCACCGCCGTCATGGCGAACGTGCCGTGGAGGGTCGGCAGATGCGGGGCCAGCGCCTCGACGGCCGCCGTGAGTGCCGCCGGGCCGCCCGCACGGGCGGTCTCGCCCACTGAGGCCAGCGCACGTCGGAATCCTTCCTCGGATCCGGCGCGTATCTGCGCGATCAGTTCGTCGACACACCTGAACACGGCCTCGGACATGGCCGGGACGCTAGCAACCCGCCCGCGCGCGGCAGACCCGGGGTGCCGCGCGCGGCCAGGCGGGACCCCGGTAACCAGCGCCGGCGCACCGCCTTCAGTACCGGTCCCGACCCCGCATGGACTGTTGACGCAGAGCGACAAGGTCCCATGCGCGTCCAGGAATACGCGCCACCTCAACATGCGAGCCCACCAGTCCCGAGGCCATGCCGGCCCGCGCGGGAGACGAGGTTCGGGTGCCCGAGGCCCAACGGGCGCTGCATCTGGTCCACGAACTGTCTGGTGAACAGACCCGGGCCGATGTCTCGCCTACTAGTCGATGTGGTCGAACACCGCCTTCGCGGGCGGCGTGGGCGCGCCGGTCGAGGGCCTGCTCACGGGTGAGGTCCTCGGGTCTGATGCTCAGGCCGGTCTCGGCAGGCAGCCGTCTCCGGTGCCCCACTACGGGCGCTGGATCGTCCCTTCCGCCGAGATATGGGCGGCGTGCGAGCCGAAGTCCTCCTCCGACACGCTGGAGACGAGGTCGATTGCTTCGCCGCCCGGCTCCGGCGTGCCCGGCTCCACGATCTGGGTCGGGCGCAGGCGCCCGGACACGTAGGTTCCGTCGGCGCGGAGGGTGACTTGCAGCACGCCGCTGGTCGAGAGTGTGCCCCCGAGGCCGAGCACCTTGTAGCCGGTGAAGTTGCCCAGGCTGTAGGCGATCAGTCTGCCCTTGTAGAACTCCATTCCCCGCATCACGTGCGGACCGCTGCCCACGACCAGGTCGGCCCCGGCGTCGATCACCGCACGGCTGAAGCGGTAGCTGTCGCCCCGATCCTCGCCGAGGAAGTATTCGGTGCCGGGCTCCACGTGGGTGCGGTCCGAGCCCTCCGCGCCGGCGTGCATCGTGACGATCACAATGTCCGCCATCGTTGCGGCGCGGGCGGTAAGACGCTTTGCGGCTGGGATGTTCGTGAGGTCGTTCGCCCCTCGGTCGGGAGCAAACCCGATCAGTGCTACCCGGATGCCGTGTACCCGCTGGATGGTGATCTGGCCCAGGCGGCCGGTGAACGGCATGTTCACGGAGCGCAGCGCGGCGAACGTCTGGCGCCGCCCCTCCGCCCCGAAGTCGTCGACGTGGTTGTTCGCCACGTTAATGGCCGTGAACCCGGCCTTCTTGAGCCAGCGGCTGTAGGACGGCGGGGCGTGGAACGCGAAGCAGTTCGGGCCGTCGATGTACTCGCACTTGCTGGTTCCGCCGGTGGTGAGCGTGCCCTCCAGGTTCCCGAGCACCACATCGCCGGCGAGCAGGTCGTCGACAGGGTCGAAGAACGAGGCGCCGCCATCCGGCGGCAGGTCGTCCGGCAGCGAGCCCATCACGATGTCCCCCACTGCAGCGATCCGCACGTTGCCTGTAGGGTGCGGCGCCGCCGGCGCACCGGACGCCGTGATCCTGGCCGCCCGCAGGGGGGTCTGGGTGGAGCCGATGGAGGCTGCGCCCTCGGAGCCGCCACGGAACACGAACGTCGCAACGACCACCACACCGGTCCCGACCAGGCCGAGGGCGATCAGGCGGCGGCGTACCGCCTTCTGCCGCTCGCGCCGCTGCTGAGGACACTGTCCGCCGGATGTGATCACCAGCTCATGCTACGAAGCAGGTACCCGTCCTTCACGCACGGTCATCCCCGGCGTGTTCCCGACACCGTTCCCGTTCCCGTTCGCGCTCGCGCTCGACGCCGTCCGCGCCGTCTCGTGGCACCGGCCGCGGGCCGAGCGAGCGGGCGGGCGTAGTGTCCGGCGAGGCGGCAACACAACCGGCCCCGCAGACAACGTGAGAGACAAGACGTCGGACCGGACAAGCCGTGACATGAGCGCTGTCCTGCAGTCCCTCCCGGCATCTCCGTGACGCCCAGAGTCACAGTCCACGACCGCGGCCAGGACACCTACCGCCACCGGCCAGGGCGGCTGGGCATCCAGCCGATCGCCGCCCCCCCGTACCACCGAGCACGGCTCCAGCCCGGGGTCCATCGCTGGGTCGTCGAAGCCGCCTTCGCGGTCCTTGGCGATCACCGCGTTCATCTCACCCCGGGCGAACCGCGTGGCTGCCCGAAGCCGTAGCTGCTCGCGGAACTGCTGCCGTTCGACGGCGAGCCCGCCACCCCGTGGATACCGCATCCCGGGGATACCGGGCGGTTCAGGAGCCGTCAGCCCTTACGGCACTACGAGTTCAACCTCAGTGACGGAGTTTGAACGGGGCATGCCGCCATCATGGCTGTTCCTCACCTACGGCGGCACCTGGAGCGGGAGCATCGCAGTGCCACTCATACGTCACCATCAAGATCCACCGCCTGCTCCCTGTGGAGCGCAGCCTTGGCTCCGCGACCGGAGCTGACCAAGGCTGCCGTAGAAGCGGCAACGGTGACGGCGGGTATGGGCATCGCGACCAGTTGGGCCGCGTCAGCGGTATTCATGATCAACGCCGCGACGCAGGCGATGCCTGTCATCGTCACGGCGAACGCCACCGCAACCCCGGACAGGGCAAGCAGCCGCAAGACCTTGGCAGATGGTCGACACCGGGTGACGACGACAGCAGGCGTCACCGCCACGGTAATGAGGAACGCCGCCGGCCCAAGCACCCCCAAGGCCCCGACCCAATAGGAGAGCGGTTCGATGGAGGCGAACGCCAGGAGCAACGGTGCGATCAGCCACGTGGGCAGCGTCGGGATAAGTGCCACCAGCGGGCGCCACGCGGTCCAGTCGCCGGTTCTGAAGGTTTCCGCAAGGAGCGCGAGGGCGCCGACCAGCAGGATGAGCCCAGCGCCGTACATGGCGTACTGCGCAACGTCGAGCAGTCGGCGCACCAGGCCCGGAGTCGGCCAAGGTTCCTCGGACAGGATGAAGTGCACTATCGGCAGGGCATACAGTGCGGCGCACCAGGTGACCCAGGTGGTGGCGACGCTTGCCTGCATGCGGCGGCGGCGCCGTTCGGCCGACTCATCGGGCATCACCGGGTGAAGCCATGCCCGCAGCGCGCCAATGAGGAGGTCCGCGACGACGCTTGGGCGGGCACCGGTGTCCTCGACCAGCGCTTCGAGTTCGCAACCGTAGCGCTCCCGGAACGAGGGAGGGTATGCCCGCAAGGCCAGCCGGGCTGCCATGTCGATCACGCGTTTGCTACCCCCAGTCGGGTCAACCCGGTGCGTGCGAAGCGGGCCATCGCCCGGAGTTTGTCGTCGAGCACGGTCTGGCCTTCCGCGGTGATGCGGTAGGGCCGCCGACGCTCGTCCTCGTCCAGCGGCGCGACCAGGCCGCGTTCCTCCAGCCGCGCGATGGCGGCATACAGCGTGCCCGGTCCCAGCCTGATGGATGTCTGTTCCTCGACGTCCTTGGTGATCGCGTAGCCGTGCTTGGGGCCGTCGGCCAGGCTGACCAGGATCAGCAGCGCGGGTTCGGCCCATCCGACGCGGTCCCGTTGACGTGGCATCGGGCACCTCCTTCGTTCCTCCCGACTACTACGCTATACGATACTTCGTAGTACGTAGTAGTGGCCTCATGCGTCAACCACGGGCTGGGACCGAGATGTCGAGCATCTCCCGGGATCGGACAACTGCCGCTGGAGCGGATGCGGTAGGAGTCACCTGGTCAGAGCCCTTCCGTCCCGGCGGACAGGAGGGCCTCTGCGCTCGTGGCACATATGCGATGCGCGTGGACGATGCTGATCTGCCGCGGATGCCCGGTCCTGAGGCATGGGTAGCCGAAGCGCGGCGCAACTATCCCGCGGTCAGGGGAGCGGAGTGGAGGTCGAGCACCAACTGCGGGGTGAGCAGTTCGCCGGCGCGGTCGGCGAGGACGGCCATTTCGTAGCCGACCAGGCCGACGTCGCACCCCTCGGCGGCGAGGACGCCGAGGCAGCTGCCGTCGCGTATGCGACCGACCATGAGGAAGCCGCCGAGCATTTCGATCATGACGAGCTTCATGCCGTGGAAGCCGTGTACCGTCGCGGCGTTCTGGGCGAGGCTCGTGATGCCGGAGACGACGGCGGCGAGGTGATCGGCGCGATCTCGGCCGAGGCTGTCCGAGGCGGCCATGAGCAGGCCGTCGGAGGAGACGGCGACGGCATCGGTGACGCCGTCGGTGGTGCGTACGAACTCCGAGATGAGCCAGCCGAAATTCTGGACGGCGGTGGTCACGATGACGCTCCTGGTGTGCTTCGGGCCTCGGCACGGGCGACACCTGCTCTAAAGCCGTTGAGCAGGGAGGAAAGAGCGGGTCTGATGGGCGAAGTGGAGAGGCCCTGCACGGGGGTGAGCAGGCGCCCTGGGAGGGCAAGGAGTGCGGACAGGCCGCCGCCGGTGGTGTCGAAGAGGTGGACTTGGGCGCCTTCACCGAGGCGGTGGGCGAGTCGGCCGACGACGAGGTGGCCCAGGAACCGGGTGGGTGCGGCGAGGAAAGCTTCCTCGCCGGCGTCGGAGAGGCGGGCGTTGGCACGTTCCTTGTCGGCTTCGGACATGCCGATGCCGTGGTCGACGACAGCGAAGCAGTACGTGTCGTCCTCGGTGTCGTACCAGCCGTGCACCTCGACCGGTTCGGTCGGTGGCGAGAAAGTCAGCCCGTTCTCGATGAGCTCGGCAAGGAGATGGGCCACATCGGCGACGGCGTGCCCGCGCACCCGCACCGGCTCCACGGTGGCGATCAGGACCCGCCTGTACTGCTCCACCTCGGCGACGGCGGACTGGACGACTTCCAGGCCGTCGGCGGGTGCCGCCGTGGGCCGCGGTGGATTCTGACCGGCCAGCACCAGAAGGCTTTCGGCGTTGCGCCGCATACGGGTGGCGAGGTGGTCGAGCTCGAAGAGCTCGGCGAGGGCGTCCGGGTCGAGTTCCTGCCGCTCCAGGCGGGTGATGAGGCTGAGCTGACGGCGCACGAGGTTCTGGTTGCGGCGGCCGAGATCGGCGAGCGATGCGGTGGTGTTACGGCGCAGGCCCGCCTGCTGGGCGGCCAGGCGGAGGGCGGTGAGTTCCACCTGCTGCAGGGACGCCGCGACCTCAGCGATCTCCGCCGCGCCACCCAGCAGACGTGAATCGGGGTTGTCCGGCACGTCCGCCGACGGGAAGCACTCTGCATCGTCCTGTGGGGACCGCTGAATACGGGCGACGGTCGCGGGCAGCCGGTTCCGCGCCACGTCGTGGGCGGCCTCGGCGAGCGCGCCGAGCGGGCGCGTGAGGGAACGGGAGGCAAAAACGGCGAGGCCTGCGACGAGGGCGGCCATGAGTGCTCCCGCGACGAGATAGGCGGCGAGGCCGATCTCGGCGTCGTGGCTGAGCCGGTCGGCCTGGTCTCTCGCGTCGTCCCCGACCGACTGCTGGACGACGTACAGATCGTCGACGAGTACGGTCATCGCATCCCACCAGGCGCCGGCGTCGGCGTGCAGCGCGGAGCCGTCGGCAGCGGCTTCCGCCCGGTTCTCGTAGACGCCGGCGCGTTCGGCGTCCGCGGTGCTGAAAGCCTTCTTCAGGGCCGCACGCTGGGGTGCGGTGGCGACCTGCCGGAAACGGGCGAGGGCGGCGACGCGTGTGGCACGTATCTCCGTGAAGGTGAGGTACTCGCGGCCGTGAAAACCACCTTCGGCGAACACGCCGTTGAGGAAGCCGCGTTCGAGAGCGACTGACTCCTTGGCCGCGGCCAGTTCCCGTAATGCCGCTGTCTTGTCTTGCAGTTGACGGCTGGAGCCAGTCGCGGTCTCCGCTACCGGGTCGACGGCGTTGAGGGCGTCGATGGCGGTGGTGTAGAAGGTGAGGGCGACGTTCCGGTCGGCGGAGTTCGTGCCGACGGTGCCCCTGTCGGCGGCGGCGCGGATGGTGGAGAGGCGCCGCAAGTGCCGCTGGATGACATCCTCGACGTCGGGTTCGGAGCGCATTCTGCGCAGCGCCGTGTCCACGCCCTTGCGAGTGGCGGTCAGCGGCGTGCGGTAGCTCTCCTCACCGCCTAACAGGCCGTTCGTCAGGCCGCGTTCGCGTTGCAGCTGGTGGACCAGGGCCTGGACCCGCAGGCTGAGGCCAACCTCGGCACGGGTCGTCCGGGCGTCGCCGAGGGCCTCAGCGCGGCCGTACACGGCCAGACCGGCCACTGCCAGCAGCAAGCAGATCGGGACCGTGATGACCACTGCCACACGGCCTCTGATGCTGCGCCAGCCCGGGAGCGGCCTGCGGCCGGGAGCTGTGCGGTCACCATGGCTGCGCGCTGCACCGCCAATGGCGAAACCGGCCTTGCCGATTGCGCCGAGCCTGCCAGGCAGCAGCCGAAATCGTTTCCACGCCCTCATAGTCAGGAAGCTAGACCGACCGCCGTAGCGGCTGGTTACCGACCTGTTAGACCGCGTGGGAAGTTGAGTTGCGCCGCCCTCACACCGCAGGCCGGAAGACGGTGACCGGGCAGGGCGGGACGGGTGCAGAGCAACCGTCCGGCAGACATCGCCCCCCCGGTTAGGCCGAAAGAGCGCCGAGTCGGGCCCTCCTGCCGACAGAGTAAGAGAGATGAGCGGTCTCAGGCCGTGCCGGAGGAGGAGGAAATCCGGCACTCCGGAGGGCCGGGCTGGGAGCGGTTGCGCGGCCTGCGAGCTGACCAGGACCTCCGCCTGACGCAGCAACTCACACAGCCGGATCCCTGCCGCTGAAAACCACTCCCGGTGGTGCCCCGTACACTCTCTACCGTTTCGTAAACGGGGAAGAGGCACAACAGTGAAGCAGCAGCATGACGCCCGGCCGGCGCTCGGCGATGCGCCGATCTACGACAAGCTCATCGCGGAGCGGGGTGACATACCGGCTGAGGTGAGCCGCACGGCCGCGCAGGTTCTGAATGAGGTGGGTCAGGCGTTGGACTTCCGTTCGGTGCGTGTCACGGCGCTGTGAACGCGGCGGCCACCCCAGAGCCTTATGGCAGCCGGATCGGGGCCGCCGCCTGCGCCGGGGCCTTCCTCGCCCAGCACGCCTCCGCGTACGACCACGATGCCGCACACGCCGGTTGCATCGAGCCCCACCGTAGCGGCGAGGGGTACGTCGACTGTGACGGAAGGCCCCCGAGAACGGGTGCGCGGTCGAAGGACTGTGCGATCTGGCGCCCGGCATGCCGGTGGTCGCCGTCGGTTCCGGCGCGTCGGGCAATGCCATGCTCGGCGTCGCCCGCTTGCACGCCCTCGCCCTCGCCCTCGCCCTCGCCGGTGACGGAGAAGGGCGCTGGCCGACCAGCATGCCGTAGAACATTTACGGACAGGCCATAGGCTGCGCCCGGCTACTTCTTGCCCTTCTCGCCGTTTTCCTTGAAACAAACGACGAACCATTTTCCGGCACCTGACCGGGTGAGCGAGCCGGTCGTGCCCGGGACGTCGGAGCACGAGAGGGTATCGACGACTCCGTCCTTGTCCATCTTCAGGACCTTGTAGTCGGCGTGCGGGTCAGTGCAGCCGAGCTTCTTGGTCTTCGCTTCCTTGTCCGTCCCGATGTTGTGGAAGCAGTCACCGGCCTTGAGCGTCGAGGACTGGTCCTTCGTGTCGGAGAGGGTTGCTACGTCCCTGGTGCAGCGGGCCAGGCTGGTTCGTGCAGCCTCGAGTCGGGCCCGTGAATCCACCAGCCACGACGACCACAAGAACTGGGCCGGAGCCCGTGCTCGCCTACACAGCCAGGGAACAGGGGATACCAGTCGTTGGGCGCCCGACTGCTGGTGATGATCAGCGACCGTCCCTGGCGTTTCGAGCGGGCGCCGGAGCCGCGGCGGGCCGCGCTGCTGACGGCGGTGGTGCGTCGGCTGGAGACGCAGGCGGTCGACGATGCGCTGGATCTGTCAGGCCTCGAACCGGAAGCGGCTGGCGTGGGCGATGGCCTGTGGGCACTGATCGCGCCGCCGCTGCCGTCCTGGCCCGGGAAGGCTCCCGGCCTGCGGCCGGTGCCGGATCGGCTGTGCTTGCGGGGCGTCCTGTGCGTGCTGCACAGGGACTTCGCCTCGCAACTGCTGCCCCTGGAACTGGGGTTCGGATCGGGCCAGACCTGCTGGCGGCGGCTGGAGCGGTGGCTGCCGCGGCCGTGCGAGCCACCATCGGGGCCCCGGTCACGGAAACGCCGTGGCCGGGGCCCCAGGATCAGCTACCGCGGAAGGTGACGACCGCCGCTAGTTCCGGTACCGGAACACGATCCGGCCGCGCGTCAGGTCGTACGGCGGGAGCTCCACCAGCACCCGGTCTTCCAGCATGATCTTGATGTAGTTCTTGCGGATCTTCCCGCTGATGTGTGCGAGCACCTGGTGGCCGTTCTCGAGCTGCACGGTGAACATGGCGCTGCGCAAGCACTCGACGACCTTGCCCTCGACTTCGATGACGTTCTTGCTCTTCGTCATCGCACCAGCTCCAGGTTGCTGCTCATCGGCCTGGCGCCGATGCCTTCGAGCAGCGCCGAGGCTGCTTGGTTGGACTCGTGGACTTCGGTCCAGGCCGCGGCGAACCCGGAACGATGCAGCGTCCCCAGCGCGTGGGCCAGCAGCGCCCGCGCGATGCCGCGGCGCTGCTCGCCCGCCCGGACCGCGACCAGCCCGATGCGCGGCCGGTTCACCGTAACCACCCGGATCAGCCCCAGGTAGAGGTCCGGCGCCGCGGCCACCGCGTACTTCGACGGGTCGACGATGGTGTCGCCTTCGGGGCGGGGAATTACCTCCGCGGGCATCGACTGCCACCCGACGCTCGCCTCGACTTCGTCACGGATCGCGCGGTCCGCCGCTCGCAGCAGACTCTCGTCCGCTTGACCGGCGGGCACGATCGTCACGCCCGAAGGCGGCAGGACTGCTTCGAGTCCTGTGACTCGCGGGTCGGTCGGCACGACGTACTCCCACTCGCGGCGCCGGATCGTGAAGCCGGCCCGTTGCCAGCCGGCCGTCAGCTCGACGTCGGCTTCGTCGACCACCGTGTACAGCGGCGCCGGCAGTTCTGCCAGCATCGCCTCGGCGAGGCGGTCGAAGGTGGCGTCGTGCCAGGCGTCGATGCTGACGAACAAGCGTCCGTCGGACCGGTGCTCCGCATGTCCGCGGCCGACCACCAGGTCGTCATCCAGTGCATGCCATTGCCTGTCCGCGACGCGCGTGATCATAACCGCGTTCTCGCTCAGGCCAGATGTGAAAGGCTTTGTGTTCATCGGAGTCTCCTTCCAGGAGTGCCTCGATCTCAGGCGCTCCTGGCGACACCGAATGTCAGCCGCCGGACCGTGACGGGTTGAGGGAGCACCCATGGGTAACTGTGTTCACGGGGCTCACCTCCATACGACGACTTCACGGTCCACCCGGAAAGTAGCAGCGGGGCGTCGCCTCGCTCAAATGCTTTCCTTCGAGCTCGTAACGCGATCATGATCCTGGCTTCTTGAGGCGTCTCCAGCAGATGGGGCTGCAAGCCAACGAGAGGGAGGCGCAGCCCGCGAGACTGCTACGAAGACGGTCACGCTCAAGCGGCCGGACGTGGGGAAAAGCATGACCGCCGACAATTCTCTCAGTCGCCTTCTGGGCGACGATTCATGCCTGAGGGAGCCGGTCGAGGAAGCCGAGGGTGGAGGTGATCCGGCCGTCCTCGGCCAAGGTGACCACGTCCGAGCCGGCGACCGGCGCCGAGCCGTCGGTAGTGGACACCAGCTCCCAGTTGAAGCGGGCGATGTGATGGTTGCCGTCCACGTCACCGGCCGGCCTGAACTCGAAGCCGGGGAACTGCTCGTGCGCCGCCCGGATGACCGCGGCGATCTGCTCGTGACCGCGCACGTCGGCCAGCGGGTCGGTGTAGGTACCCTCCTCCGACCACGCCACGGCAACCGCCTTGGCGAGCGTGTCGGCGTCGGTGGCCTTCCACGCCTCGAAGTAGCGGGCGACGGCGGCAACGTAGATCGACATGTCGGGACTCCATTCACGGTGAAGTGGCCCGTCATTCAGGTCAGTTGGGCCGGGCTCCGAGCCGGAGTGCGCCGGCCCGAAACCCGATACCCCCACCCTGCCGCGTCCCGCCCGGCGACGCGATTACCACCCAGGTAATGCCGCGGCCCACCAAAGCAGATCACCGGACTCGAACCTGCGGCACAACCGACCGGTGCTGTCCGCACACCTTTCCGATGGGGGGACAGCCCTTCAACCAACATCAACTCCCCTGCTGCTTCCCTCCCCCCTCCGCAGTGGCCCCGGACAAACTCGGCCACCAGCTCCCAGCGCTCCTGTTCCACGCTCACACCACGCTCCGTTCTCGATGGATTCCTCGCCGGGCGAACCTTCACCCGCTTGGCCGATTGACCCATGCGCCCGGCTTGCATCCGTGTGGGCCGCGTGAACGCTGGAACGGGGGGCGTGGGGGTGTGAACGCCCGCCTGAGCGTTGGAGAGGAAACGGATCACATGTCTGTTCGAAGCATGACGTCAGCACGTCTCACGGACGGCCGTCCGCAGCTGTTCGCGGCAAGCGGCCATGGGCTGTTCACCAGGTGGAAGGTGAGCGAGCTCCCGGACGCCGGCTGGACCGGCTGGCAGCCGTTCAATTTCGTCCACGGCCGCGTGGTGTCGCTGGCCGCGGCCCCGCTCACGGACGAACGGCCGCAGATATTCGCCGTGACCGACGGCGGCGAGCTGTGGACCACCTGGAAGGTGACCACCGACCCGAGCGCCGCCTGGGCCGACTGGACGAAGTTCAACGGCCTGCCGGGATCGGCCCGCAGCGTGGGCGTGGCTACCCTGACGGATGGTCGGCCGCAGATCGTGGTCGGCACCGACACCGGTTCCGTGTCTTCGTGGAAGGTGAGCACCGACCCCGACGACGCCTGGTCTGAGTGGTCCTCCTTCGACGGCCCGCCCGCCTGATCCCGACCGTACGGCGTCACCCGACCGCAGCCGCCGCCCAGGCCCGCGCTCGTGCCCGGGGCCTGGGCGGTGCTGCCGCTGCCTGCCGAACAACGTCGAGCAGCACGCCAGGGCATCGACGCTTGACCTCAATCAAACTTGAGCTTTTAGGTTCCTTCCAGAGCCGCAGGAACCGACCAGCGGTGCCTTTTCAAGGAGGTTCGCCGTGACCGAGCGCACAGACCACATCGAGATCCCCGACCGCTACCGCTATGCCGTGATCCCGCACATCATGGTCGACGACGCCGCCGCGGCGATCGATTTCTACCAGCGGGCGTTCGGCGCCCGTGAGGACTTCAGGATCGACGCTCCGGGTGGCGGGATTCTGCACGCCGAGATCACCATCGGACGGTCGGCCCTGATGCTGGGCGACGCCGGCGTGGACGAGGCGGAGGCCGCCTCCTTCGCCGCGCCGACCTCGCTCGGCGGAGGTACGTCCGTCACGCTGCATGTCTTCGTGCCGGACGTCGACAGCCTGGCGGAGCGCGCAGAAGCCGCCGGCGCTGAGATCCTCCAGCCGCCGAAGGACATGTTCCACGGTGACCGCACCGTCATCCTCAAGGACCCTTCAGGTCACATGTGGGTATTTCTGACCCACGTGAAAGACGTCTCGCAGGAGGAGCTTCGGCGCCGCCTGGCCACCGCCGGGTGACTGGACCCCGTGCGCGCGGTGATCCGGACCGAATACCGAGCGCCGTACCTGACGGAACTCGCCGACTGAACCGCTCGGTCATGCCGGGGCTGCTTGCCACTGGTAATGGCCGGCCCGCGATCGGGCCTGGTGACGACGTCGCCAGTGGGACCAGCTGAGCCGATGATCCGCGTCGTGGAAGGGCTGGACAACGAGTGTGACGAACAGGCGCTGGATCTCGTTGCAGGTGAGTGGGATCAGCTCACCTGGCCCGGGGTGGTGGGCGTGTTCGTCGCCGCGAACGACGGCGAGGAAGGCGTGGGCGAGCATGGCGAGGGTGGCCCAGCGGCTCCAGGCGGGGTAGCGGCGGACATGGTGCTCATCGAGCCCGGCCAGGCCCTTCTCGGCCTGGAAGGCTTCCTCCACCCGCCACCTGGAACCAGCCGTCTTGACCAGGGTGCTCAGCGGGACCGGCGAGGTGGAATGGCAGCGGTAGTAAGCGAGTTCACCAGTGGTGCGGTTGCGCCGGATCAGCGGCTGACGGTAGCCCGGCCCCGGGCCGGCGAGGTCGATGACGGCCCAGTCGTAGAAGCGGTGGCCCTTCGTGCCGACCGTGTGTGTGGTGGAGGGGGTCGGCGCCGTTGGCGAGGGCCTCTTTGACCCACACGGTGCCGTGCCGGCTGGTGGTGCGGGCGTCGACCTGAGCCGAGTCCCGCCGCCTCCCCATGGGCGCTGGACTCGGTGGCCCCTGTGGTGATCGAACTCGTTGCCGCCCGCCTCCCCATAGGTCCCCAAAGGCGGTCCAACCTCATGCCGCCCACCTCCCCACTGGGCGCCGAACCCGGTGAGTCCCCGAGAGCGGTCGAACCCCCTTGCCGCCCTCGACTCAGACGTGCAGCTGGACTCGACGCGATGCCGGATGTAGTCGTCGGGGTGTGCCCGGGCGATCGCCACGGCGGTGTCGACGAGCGCGTGCAGATGCGCCGGGTACGCCTTCGGGTGGAGCGGCAGCCCGGGCAGGACGCACCGCCGTACGTCCACGTGCTCGTTGGCGACGAACTCTCGCAGCGCGGCCTCGTGCCAGGCGGCGACGACGTCCGCCGTGCCCTCGTCCCCGGCCTCCACCCCCGGCTGCCGGCGCCTGAGCGGCAGCCCTGTCCAGTACCAGGCCCGTGCCGCGCCGGCGCGCTGCCCGTCGGTGCCCGTACGCAGACGGTCGAGCAACGCCAGCCGGACGCGCCGGCGGCCGAAGGCGTTCAGAGCCGGTTCGACGAACTGACGGTTGAAGCTGGGGTCGGGGTCCAGCACCGCCGCGTCGAGGAGCGGGGCGAATGCCCGCTCGGGAAGCGCCTGCCGGGTGGTGAGGGTCCTGCGCAGCGCCACTCGCGCCACCCGCTCCGGGGTCCACTCCGGATGGGCGGCCCGTTCCCGGTCGGCGTCGACGCCGAAGAACCGGATCAGCTCCTCCAGGCAGGCGCGGAACGCCTGCCTCCCGTCCTCCGTGCGGCCCGGCAACGGGGCGAACACCCGCGCCCCGGGCCCCGCGTCCGCTTCGCCCTCGTCCACGGCTCGCTCCCCTCCCCCTCGGTGCCGCAAACGATAACTCCCTTGCCGCACCTGGTGGATCACTCGAAGCCGAGCCCCCGGCGGCCGGTGGTGTTGAGCCGCTCGGTGGTGAAGCGGTCCGGCCAGGACCGCTCGTAGTGCTCCTCGGGGAAGTCGCTCGGGCTGGAGCCGGTGACGAAGGCCTCGCGGACGGAGGCGGCGTACTCCTCGTTGCGCGGGCACCAGGGGGCGGCGGGGATGTACATGACGTTGCCCCAGCCCTTCTGGTTCGTCACCGGTGCGACGCTGTGGATCATGTCGCAGTGCCACCAGACCGAGTCGCCGGCCCGCACGTCCGGGATGCCGGTGAGCGCCTCCATGAGCAGCGGATGCCACGTCTCGCTCGCGGGGAAGACCTGGTTGACCGTGACACCGCACATGTCGTCCTCGGGCACGTCCGGCAGCAGCGGGCGCAGCATCAGGTAGGCCATCGCCTCGGGGACGGGCACCGTGTGCAGGACCCCCTGGTCGTGGTCCATGTCGGACAGGGCGGTCCAGCCCTGGAACGTGCGGAACGCCGAGCACATGGTCGAGCCCGGGTACTGGGGCCCGGCCGTGCGGTGGGCCGCGTCCCAGGGGTCGTAGCTCTCGACGGTGCCCTCGAACAGGTGCCGGAACGCCTGCTGGTACGCCCGGGTCATCCACAGGTCGAGGGTGCCGGGGTCGCAGTGGGTGCCGAGTCCACCGGAGTCGGTGCCCGGCGGACGGCGTCGGATCCGGTCCGGGTACAGGGCGTCACGGTCGGGGTCGAACCACTGCACGCCCGCGGAGGTGTGCTTCCAGAAGGAGTTCAGGAAGGACTGGACGCGCGCCATGCGGTCGCTCTGCCGGGCCTCCATCTGGGCCCCGGACCAGTAGATCGGGTAGATCTCGGGCTTGGAGCCGACGCTGCCGAAGAAGTCGTCGCCCGGGCCGGCGTAGTTCTCGAAGAACTTGTTCCGTTCGACGTAGTCGACGATGCCGGCGTCCCAGGCGAGCGCCCGCTCGCGCGGGAAGTGGCCGCGTACGACCAGACAGCCGCGCCGCTTCAGCTTGGCCGTCTGCGCCGGGGTCACGGTGCCGTTCTCGATGTCGGCGTAGTCGATGACCGGCCAGACGCTCTCTCCGGCCTCCCTGTCGGCCTTGATCTCGGCGACCCGGGCGGCCACGCGGCGCTCGGCGACGGCGAAGACCTCGGCCACGCTCCGGCCCGAGGCCTCGATGCGGGCTCGCAGGGCCGTCTTGACCGCGCGGATGGCGGCGGGCAGGTCCGCGGGGACGGTCTCCCAGTGCGGCAGTCCCGCGGTCGTCTGCTGCTGGTCAGCGGTGAGTGTCATCGCCGGCTCCTTTGGTTAGGACTCCTTACTAAATCCAACGTAAGCCGGCTCCGACATTTGGGCAACACTCCTTACTAGAATGGCGCGCATGACGCCGTCCAAGCCCTCGCTGGAGATGCTGCGCGCGCTGACCGACGAGAACGTGCTGCGCACCCTGATGGACCATTCGCGACTGACCCGGGCGGAGATCTCGGCCCTGACCGGAATCTCCAAGCCGACCATCTCCGACGGCGTGCAGCGCCTGGCGGAGGCGGGCCTGGTCGTCGACACCGGCGAGCGGACGACAGGACGCGGCCGGGCCGGGTCCTACTACTCCCTCGCACCCCGGCTCGGTGCCGCGCTGATCGCGAGCATCTCCCCGCGGGGAGTCGTGGCCGAGACGGTGGACGCCCTCGGGACCGTGGTCGGGCAGGCCCGTGCCGACCTCGGGCGCGACGCCGGCGAGCACGTGGCCGCCAAGGCGCTGGCCGCATCCGCCGAACGGCTCGGGGCCCCCGACCGGGGCGGGCTGCGTACCGCCGTCGTCAGCGCCGCCGATCCCGTCGACCGTGCGACCGGCCGGCTCGTCCAACTGCCCGACGCGCCGTTCCTGGTCGGCGACCTGGACCCGGCCGCGGTCCTCGCCCCGCATGTCGCCGGGCCCGTCCTGGTGGACAACGACGTCAACTGGGCGGCTCGCGCCGAACGCCACGCCGGGTGCGCCGCCGGCGTCGACGACTTCGTCTACGTCCACCTCGGCGAGGGGCTCGGCTGTGCCGTGGTCACCGACGGAGCCGTCCGGCGCGGGCACCAGGGCCTGGCGGGCGAGATCGCCCATGTGTGCACCGCGGGCCCCGACGGTACGGCGATGCCGCTGACCGAGGTGTTCGCCGCGCTCGGCCTGCGCCGGCCCGACTCGACCGCCATCGACGTCGCGGCCGTACGGGCGGCCGTCGACGGGGACGGCGAGCCGGCCCGCCGGGTCCGCACCGCCCTCGCCAGGGCCGTCGCCGGCGTGCTGACCGCGGCGGTCTCCCTCACCGACCCGGACCTGATCGTCATCGGCGGCGAATGGGGCGGTCACCCCCGCATGCTCGCCGCGCTCGACGGCCACCTCGACCACAGCCCGCGCCGCGTCCGCCTCGCCGCGGCCACCGTGCCGACGCCCGAACTGACGGCGGCCCGGATGCGAGCGGTGGAGGAGCTGCGCGCCCTGATCATCCGGTCCGCGCACCCGGGCGGGGAGTGAGGGCACGGTCCCCCCGGGAGGGCAAGGGCAGGCGCCCCGTGTCAGGCCTCCTCGTGGCCGTGCCTGCCGGTCCGGTCCTCGCCGAAGTGGCCGGGCCAGGCCCGCGCCCACCGATCCTCGCCGCAGCGGCCGGGCCAGGCGGGACGGCCCGCGCCACCGAAACCGCCGCAACAGCCGCCCCAGGCAGGGACAGCCCACGCCCACCGACACCCACCGCAACAGCCACGCCAGACAGGGACAGCCCACGCCCACCGACACCCGCCGCAACAGTTGCGCGAGCGCGGCCCCCCATGCCCTGCCGGTTCGACCCGACGCAGCCGTACGAGCCGACCGCCCTGCCCCCAGCCCCACCCGAAGCAGCCCCCGCGAGCCCGGACCGCCCCACACCCAACTCCCCCCGCCACGAGCCCCGCGAACAGGGACGGCCTCACCCGCCGACCCCACCCCGCATCAGCCCCGCGAGCCGGGACCGCCCCACACCCAACTCCACCCGAAACAGCCCGTAAACCGGGACCGCCCTGCCCGCCGGGCCACCCGACATGAGACCCGCGAACTGGGACGGCCTCACCCGCCGGCCCTACCCCGCATCGGTCCGCGAGCCAGAACCGCCCGCCCCGCCGTCGCTCCCGCAGCCGCCGGGCAAGACACGCCCCTCGCCGGAAAACCGCTGGCCGGACGCCGTGCGGGGTGCTGGGATGGCGCGATGGTGGATGATGCGTCACTGACCGTGGACCGGGGCCGGTACGAGGACGCGGTGACTCCCTGGGAGCAGGAGTCCTGGCGGACCGCGGCCCTGGACTGGGTGGAAGGCGGGCTCGCCGCGCACGGGCTGCGGACGGCCGGTCGGCTCGAGGTGCGGCTGCGGCCGTGGTCCGTCCTGGTGCGAGTGCCCGTGGCCGGGCGGGAGGCCGTGTGGTTCAAGGCGAACCCGCCGGCCAGCGGCTTCGAGGGGGCGCTGACCGCCGCGCTGGCCCGCTGGGTGCCGCGGCACGTCCTGGCACCACTGGCGGTCGACGCCGAGCGGGGCTGGTCGCTGCTGCCGGACGGAGGCGCCCTGTTCCGTGACGTGCTCGCGCGGGAGGCCGTGGGGCCGCGGGCGTGGGAAGGTCTGCTGCGCCAGTACGCGAGCATGCAGCGCGCGCTGGTCCCGCACACCCGGGAGATCGAGCGGCTCGGCGTCCCGGGCGCCCGGACCTCGCAACTGCCCGCGGTCTTCGACGAGTTGCTCAGCGAGAACACGGCACTGCGGCCGGACGAACGCGCACGACTGGACCGGCTCCGCCCACGCCTCGTGGACTGGTGCGCCGAGCTCGGGGCCTTGGGCGTCCCGGACTCCCTGGACCACTCGGATCTCCACGACGGCCAGTTGTTCAACCCGCGGCCGGGCCGGTACACCTTCTTCGACTGGGGCGACGCCGCCGTCTCGCACCCGTTCTGCAGCCTGCACGTCACAGCCGGCAGGGCAGGTGCCCGGTACGGGCCCGACGTGCTGCCGCGGCTGCGCGACGCCTATCTGGAGCCGTGGACGGGTGCCGGACACACCACGGCGGAGCTCCGCCGCGCGGTAAACCTCGCGTGGCGGCTGAGCGCCCTGGGGCGGGCCCGCGCCTGGGGCGGCCTGTTCCCGACCGCGCCGGGAGCCGCTCCCCTCGCCGCGCAGAGCGCCCGGTCACTGCTGGAACTCTTCGACGACCCACCGTTCTAGGCCGGAGGAGGCCCGGTCGGCGGTCCGTTCCCGTGCGGCACCTTGCACCGGGGTTCAGGAAGCGCCGGGCTGGCACTGCGGGCACCACACCGTGCCGCGGCCCGCCATGCGCGATCTGCGCAGGCGGGAGCCGCAGCGCGGGCAGACCGGGGCGGCATCGTCGCGATGGCCGGTCAGCCAGGAGTCGCGCGGCGGGACGCAGCCCACGGAAACGGCCGAGCGCAGGGTGCGGCGCATGCGGGTGTAGAGGCGCCGGCGGTCGCGCTCGGTGAGGTCTCGGGCAGGCGTGTCGGGGCGCAGTCCGGCGCGCCACAGGATCTCGTCGGCCAGCAGATTGCCCAGGCCCGCGATGACGGACTGGTCGGTGAGGACGGTTTTGACGTGGCCGCGCCGCGAGCAGAGGGCGGCCTCGAACGCATCCCCGTCCACCGCCAGCGCGTCGGGTCCCTGGCGGCCCAGCAGCCGTGCGACGTCGGAGTCGTCGTGCGCCAGCCAGACACCCTGCAGTTTGCGCTGGTCGCGGTAGCGCAGCTGGCGGCCGCCGCCCAGGGTGAACAGCACGCGGTCATGGGCCTCGACCACGTCGTCGGTACGTCCGCAGACCAACCGGCCGGTCATGCCGAAGTGCAGCATGAGGGTGGGGCCGCCGGTGCGGGCGAGCAGCCACTTCCCGTGCCGCTCGGGGTCGGTGAACCGCCGCCCCTCCAGCGCGTCCCGCAGGCCCCGCGTGTCGACCTCGTGCAGTACGCCGGTGTCGCGCACGTCGACTCCCCGGATGACCCTTCCCTTCGCGCAGGACTCGAGCACCTTCCGGAATCCCTCGACGTCCGGCAGCTCAGGCACTGCGGACGTCACCGAGTCGGCCGACGCCCGGCGGGTCGGGAACGCGCACGTCCATGGCGGGCTCCTCGGTCCGATGCCCTGTGCTGAACTCATGCAACACCCGTTCGCACGGATCCGCCCACACCACCCGTACGGAAGAACACCCGGCCGCCCGTCACGGCCACCTCGTCCCCGTCTCCCGCCGGACCGGCCGGTGCCGTCGCCGTCGCCCCGGGGCCGTTGTGGGGTTGCGGGAGACGGGGCGGGATCGCAAGCCTGGACGAGGGACGAACCGGGGCGGATCCGGGAGGCTCAGTGACCCCAGTACCCCAGGGCGTGGACGACCCGACCCGACGGCGCTTCCTGGCCCTGTGCACCGGCGCCGGCCTGGGCGCGGCGGCCGCCTGTACGCCCGTGTCACCGCGCGCGGACCGCCGGCACGACCGGCCACTGCTGCCGGAGGCCGAACAGGACGCCCCGGGCACCGCCGACTGGCGGATACGCTCGGCGGGCCCGCCCGAGGCGGTGACCGGTTACACGGACCAGGTGAGCGTGGTGCCGGGTCAGGACTGCGGCCTGCACGTGTCCACCACCGCCGCGTCCTTCCGGGTCTCGGCGTTCCGCGTCGGCTGGTACGGCGGCAAGCGGGCCCGCCTCGTCTGGGTCTCGCCCCGCGTACCGGGCCGCGTCCAGCCGGCCCCGCGACTGCTGCCCGCCACCCGGACGGTGCGCGCCGACTGGCCCGTCACGGTGAGCCTGGACACCACCGGCTGGCCGGAGGGCGCGTACCTGCTGCGGCTGGAGGCGGACAGCGGCCACCAGCGGCACGTCCCGCTGATCGTCCGCTCCGTCGAGGGCGCGGGCCGCACGGTCCTGATGCACGCCCCGGCCACCTGGCAGGCCTACAACCGCTGGGGCGGCTACAGCCTCTACGCGGGCTCCTCGGGCGCGTACGCCACCCGGTCGCTCGCGGTCAGTTTCGACCGCCCCTACGACGGCAACGGCGCCGAGAAGTTCCTGGTCTACGAGTGGGCGCTGGTGGTGCTGGCCGAGCGCCTGGGCATACCGCTCGCCTACACCACCGGTGTGGACGTCCACCGGGACCCCTCGGTGCTCGGCGGAGCGCACGCCGTCGTCTGCCTGGGGCACGACGAGTACTGGACGCCCGAGCAGCGGGCCGCCGTCACCCTGGCCCGGGACGCCGGCACCAACGTGGCCTTCCTCGGCGCCAACACCTGCTTCCGCCGGGTCCGCCTGGAGGACGGGGAGCGGGCGGGCGGCCGTACGGTGGTGTGCTACAAGACGGCCTACCGCACCGACCCGTACTACTCGTCCGACCCGGCGCTGGTGACCACCGACTACCGCAACCCGCCCGTCGCCGACCCGGAGTCCTCGCTCACCGGGGTTCTCTACGAGGGCTATCCGGTCGACGCCCCCTATGTCGTGCACACCGCCGGTCACTGGCTGTACGACGGCACCGGCGTGCGCGACGGCGACGGCTTCGCCCACCTGGTGGGCGTCGAGTACGACCGCGTCACCCCCGCCTCCCCCACCCCCGGCCCGCTGGAGATCACCGCGCACTCCCCGCTCGTGTGCCAGGGCCGGCCGAGCCACAGCGACTCTGCGTACTACACGGCCGCCGGCGGGGCCGGCGTCTTCGCGACCGGCACCATGCGCTGGGTGGAGGCCCTGCTGGCCGGCACCGGCGAACTCGGCCGCGACCACGGAATGGACGCCCGGACCCGCGCGTTCGTCACCCGCACCACGGAGAACCTGCTGCGCACGTTCGCGCAGGGTCCGGCGGCGCGCCACGCCCCGCCGCCCGTCGCCAACGCGGCGCGGGTGTACGGCGGCAGGGCCTGAGGCACGCGACCGGGTTCCCTGTTCCCTGCTCACCCGGTGCGAAAGCCCCTCCGGGTGCTGCCGCGGGTCAGACGGTCGGGTTCTGTCGCCCCGTGGAACGGAGCCGGTCCCTGCGGGCGTTGTTGTAGATCCGCAGGAGGTGCTTGGCCACGGCACAGGGCGCGGCGTCGACGTGGCACTGGCGGCACGTCTGCATGTGGCGCTCGTAGGTGAAGCGGGCGTTTTCCAAGGCATCAGAAGACATGGACATCTCCGGTCAGGGCGCGTCCCGAGACGGCGCCGAGTCGACTGACTGGTGCAACCGGAGACAGGTCATCATGTTACTTGCGGTACTGGGAAACCGGCCGGGGCTCACAGTGGGTAGTCGTCGGCCTCGGCCCGCCGGAGCGCCCGGTGCTCAGCCGGCGTGGCTCTCCCGCAGTGCCCGGGCATGGTTCGTGAAGGCGGTCGGGCCCACCTGGACCCCGTGCCGGCGGACGGCGAACTGGCGGACGCGCGAGTCGAGTTGACGGTGACCGGCGGACATGTGGTGCACCGGGGCGCCCGACGGGAGTACGTCAGCGATCGGTCAGTCCCGTGTCAGCCCCTCCTGCCACTGTTGTTCCTGTGACCGGCACGGGAGACCGGAGGCCGGTCACGGGGAGAGGTGCCCGGAGTGGTTGATCGGGGACCAGCGAGCACGGCTCACGGTCGGGCCCCCACGGGGCCCACGCAGGTTCGAATCCTGCCCTCTCCGCACACCGCGGGCGCGTGTCGGTTCCACCGGCACGCGCCTTCGCGCCCATACTCCGGACATGCGGAGAGGGGCGCGGTGATGGAGTTCCTGGTCGACATGGTGACCATTGTTCCTGACGGCACCTCGGAGGAGGCCGTCGCCGACATGCGTGCCCGGGAGGCGGCCCGGTCCAGGGAACTGGCGGCCCAGGGCAGTCTGCTGCGGCTGTGGCGCCCTCCACCGGCGCCCGGGGAGTGGCGCACCTGGGGGCTGTTCAGCGCCCCCGACGCGGACCGTCTGGAGCAGCTGCTCGCTTCCATGCCTCTGCGGGCCTGGCGGACGGACACCGTCACCCCGCTGTCCCCGCATCCCAACGATCCCGGAACCGGAACCGGAACCGGGCGGTGACGGTCCCGTACACCCGTGTGTGCCGGTTTCCGGCGGCACGCCACCTCAGCTGCGCGTCAGCCCCCGGTCAGGCCGCCCTGCCAGGCTGATGCATGTGAACGGCACGGGAAACCGGAGGCCGGTCACGGGGAGAGGTGCCCGGAGTGGTTGATCGGGGACCAGCGAGCACGCCTCGAGGTCGGGCCCACGGGGCCCACGCAGGTTCGAATCCTGCCCTCTCCGCGATGAGCAGACGGTGTCGGGCCGCTGTCGGTCGACCGCGGGTTCAGGTCGGACGAGCGTGCCCGACCTGCCGTGGACGATCTGTTGCGGCCGGGACGCCGACGGCGCGGGGGCCGGCCCGCCGCGTCCGGCGCGCGGTCCGGGCGGGGTCCGTGGCCGTGGGTGAGCACGACGTCGTACTCGTAAGCGAGCGGGGCGACCGCTGTGGCCACCCGTACGGCGTTGGCCCGCTGGATGTCCGACCCGGGGCTCTCGCCGCCGCGGAGCAGGGCGTTGCCGCCGAGGACGATGACGATGCGCAGGGAACTCCGTCTCCGGCGGCGGGACCCGCCGGGTGGCCGTCCGCGACGGGATCCGGGTCGGGCCGGGTGCGGCCTCAGGCGTGCGGGACCACGGCGACGGGGCAGTCGGCGTGGTGGAGGACGGCGTGCGCGACCGGACCGATCCGGCCGTTGCCGGTGCGCCTGCCCACCACTACGAGTCCGGCGCCGGCGGCCGCGTGCACCAGTTCCGCGGCCGGCCGGCCTTCGACGACCGTCCCGGTGACGGGGACGTCCGGGTACTTCTCGCGCCACGGCCGCAGAGCCGCGAAGAGGCCGTGCTCGGCCGTGGCGAACGCCTGCGGACCGGGGGACGGGGGCCCGGCCGCGTAGCCGGACGGCGCCTTGAACACGTGCAGCACGCGCAATTCGGTGGTGCGTCGGTGCGCGGCCTCGAAGGCGAAGTCGGCCAAGGTGTCGCAGGGCTGGGTGACATCCAGGCAGAGGACGACGGCGCGGTAGGGGGTCTGCGGGATCTCCTCCGGCGCCACGCCGTCCACGGCCGGCAGATGCTCGTCGGCGGCCCCCCGCCCGGCCCGCACCAGGACCACCGGACGGGCGGAGCGTCCCACGACGCGCAGGGAGACGGAGCCGGTGACGTAGCCGGCGGTCCTGCCCAGCCCTCGGGACCCGAGCACCAGCAACTCCGCTTCGTCGGCCGCCGAGAGCAGCGCGTCGACCGGTGCCTCAGCGATCGGCCGGCCGGTGATCATCAGCGTGGGGTGGGCGGCCCTGACGCTGTCGGACGCCTCCCGGAGCAGCTCGTCGGCCCAGCCGTGTGCCGTGCTGTCCCGCGGAACGAACGGCGCCGGACGCATCCGGTGCCAGGCGTGCACGAGGGTGAGCGCGCCGCCCCGGCGCACGGCCTCCTGGGCCGCCCAGTGCGCGGCCGCGAGACTCTGCGGGGAGCCGTCGATCCCCGCCGCGATGTTCCGAACCATGAGGCGTCCCTCCCGGGCCGGTGGCCACTTGTGTACATCGAGCCTGCTCCCAGGAGGGTGCCGCCGCCCATGGGCCGCACAGTTCCCTCGGGTCCCCTTCGGCCCACGGCAGGTTCACCACACGTCGATACGGCGGCCCGTGTACGCGGTCGCTTCGATGCGCACCCACAGGTCGCGCTCCCCGCCCGCCCACGGTGCGCTGTAGGCGTGCTCGACCAGGTGGCCCACCTCGCCGGGGTCGGTCACGGCGCGGGCGGTGCCGCGTGCCAGGACGCTCCAGCCCTGGCTCAGCGCGTCGTCCACCCGGTCGATCTCGAAGGCGACCTCCCGGTCGAGTCCCTGGGTGGCCACCGAGCCCTGGCTGGTCCGGAAGACGATGGCGCCGTCGACGACGCTGTAGTTGACGGGAACCACGAGCGGGGCTCCTTCGCCGGACACCGCGATGCGGCCCACGCCGTGCGTCGAGATCAGCTCGCGGCACTCCTGCTCGCTCAGCTCGCCGAGGCGCGGATAACGGGCGGCCCGTCCGAGTCCGGCCGGAAGGCCGGTGTGGCCGCCGCCGAGCTCGGCGGGGCTGGTGCGCAGTGCCCCGGCCAGCCTGAGCAGGGTGCTGGCGTCCGGCGCGGCGGTGCTGTGTTCCTCCAGGTGGGCGATGTATCCCTCCGCCATTCCCGCGCGGAACGCCACCTCCTCCCGGGTCAGGCCCAGTTCTCTGCGGCGCCGCTCGATGCGGCGCCCGAGGTCGCCCCGCGCGGACGTCACCGCCGGATCCTGTGGGGGGTGCTGTGGGGTCGTGGGTTCGGCCATGCTCACTCACTCCTCGCCGGGCCGGGCCGCCCGGCACTCGCGTGTTCCGTCGCTCAGGTCCGGCGGGGTACGACCGCCACGGGGCAGTGCGCGTGGTGCAGCAGCGTGTGTGCCACCCGGCCCAGCTGGAGTCCGGCACGGCCCTGCCGGGGGTGGGCTCCGATGACGACGAGGTCGGCGGCGGCCGAGCGGTCCACGAGCACCTTCCGGGCCGGGCCCTCCACCGCGGTGTGGCGCACCCGGACGTCGGGGTGGTCGGCCGCCGGACCGCTCAGCGCCGAGTCGAGGGCGGCGGAGGCCTCCTGCGCGTGCACGTCCCCGGAGTCGTTCGCCCGGAGACGGTGGTCGGCGGTCTCGTGGTGCGGGAAACGCCAGGCCCGGACCGCGTCGAGGACACAGCCGCGGGCACGGGCCTCCTCGAAGGCGAAGCGCACCGCCTCGCCCGCGGTGTCCGGGTCTCCGGCGCCAAGCAGGATCCGCTCGTGGGTGCCGGCCAGCCCGGCCCGGTCACCGCGCACGACGATCACCGGGCACTGGGCCCGGGCGGCCACGGCCAGTCCGACCGAGCCGAGGAGCAGTCCCGCCAGCTGGCCGCGGCCGCGCGCGCCCGTCACCACGGCGAAGGCGGTGTCACCCGCGCGTACCAGGGCTTCGGCGGCGTCCTGCGGGAGGATGTCGGTGATCGTCTTCACCTCGGGGTTGCGCAGCCTGGCCCGTTCCGTCGCCGAGGCGGCGATGTGCTCGGCCATCACCTGCTCGGAGGGGCGTGCCGGGCTGCCCGACGGGACGAAGCCTTCGTAACGCTCCCAGAGGGAGGCGTACACCAGCCGCAGCGGCAGGCCGCGCCGGGCCGCCTCGTCGACCGCCCAGTCGACCGCCGTCAGGCTGGAATCGGATCCGTCGACGCCCACGACCAAGGGCAGTTCCATCATCGGACTCACCGCCTTTCGCCGGCCACATCGTGCGGCGCGGTCACACGCTCACCGTCGCACGCGCACGGGTGCGGCCCCATGGGCCGGTCCGGCCCCTCCCTGTGCCGTTCGGCCCCCGGCGCGACGGCGGGCGGGAGGGCCCGGACCGCCAGGGTCTTCGCGGCTTCCGCGCCCGGCGCGTGGTGCCGGGGAGGGACGCCGCGATGGGCCGTTGGGGCCGGGCCCGGGCCGGTCGGCCCCTTCGTGCCGCGCCCGGGACGGACGAGGCTGGGTGGGAAACGCCGGTACGTCCGGCGACCGCCGGGAAGGAGGCCCTGATGTCCTCCCTGTCACTGGACTCGTCGGCCCTGGAGAAGCTGCTCGCGGCCGCTGTCGCGGCTCCGTCGATGCACAACACCCAGCCCTGGCGGTTCCGGCTGGACGCCGACACGCTGACCGTGGGGATCCACGCCGCCGCCGAACGGGCCCTGCCCCGGGCGGATCCGGACGGACGGGCCGTGCACATCGCCGCCGGCGCGGCTCTGCTGAACCTGCGCGTCGCGGCGGCTCACCTCGGCTGGGCGCCGGTCAGCCGGGTCCTGCCCGATCCGCGGGACCCGAGCCTGCTCGCCACGGTGCGCCTGGACGGGCGGGCCGGACCGCCTCCCGCCCGCGAGTCCGAGCTGTACGCGGCGATCTTCCGCCGGCACTGCAGCCGGCTCCCGTACACGGAGCGGCCGGTACCGGTCGCGGTGCTGGCCGAACTCGCCGACGCCGCCCACGTCGAGGGCGCCCGGCTCACGGTGGCCGACCCGTCGGCGACGGCCCGTCTGCTGCGGCTGACGGCGCTGGCGGAGCGGCGCAACCACAGCGATCCGGACCGGGTGGCGGAGAGCCACCGCTGGACCGGGGCCGAGACGGGGCCGGAGACCGGCATCCCCGCCGAGGCCTTCGGCCCGCAGGACTCCTTCGGGCGCCTGCCCGTGCGCGACTTCGGCGCTCCGCGCTCCCCGGCCCGGCCGGTGTCCCGGCCCTTCGAACGGCACCCCGCGCTCATCTCGCTCACCACGGCCGACGACCGCCGCGCCGACTGGCTGCGCGCCGGACAGGCCCTGGAGCGTGTCCTGCTGCTCGCGACCGCCGACGGTCTGCGCACCTCGCTGCTGCACCAGGCGCTGGAGTGGCCGGACCTGCGCGCCCGGCTGCGCGGGCCCGCTTCCCCGTACGAGCACGTCCAGATGCTGGTGCGCCTCGGCTACGGCCCGGAAGGGCCGGCCACGCCACGCCGGACGCCGTACCTCTTCCTGGACGCGGCGGACGGCCCCGGGCCCGCCTAGCAGGCGTACGGCCCGCGGGAGAGACTGGCGGACATGGCCGACAAGACGGTGGACGAACTGCCACGCAAGACGTACGAGAAGGAACTGCTGCGTCTGCAGACGGAGTTGGTGAAGCTTCAGGGGTGGGTACGGGCCACGGGCGCGCGGCTGGTCGTCGTCTTCGAGGGACGGGACGCGGCCGGCAAGGGAGGCACCATCCAGCGGGTCACCGAGCACCTCAACCCGCGTGTCGCCCGCATCGCAGCACTGCCCACACCCACCGAGCGCGAGCGCACCCAGTGGTACTTCCAGCGGTACGTCGAGCATCTGCCGGCCGCCGGGGAGATCGTGCTCCTCGACCGGTCCTGGTACAACCGGGCCGGCGTGGAGCACGTCATGGGCTTCTGCACCGGGGAGGAGTACCAGCGGTTCCTGCGCCAGTGCCCGATCTTCGAGCGGATGCTGGTGGAGGACGGGATCCTGCTGCGCAAGTACTGGTTCTCGGTGAGCGACGCGGTGCAGCAGGAGCGGTTCCGGCGCCGGCTGGAGGACCCCCTGCGGCGCTGGAAGCTGTCTCCCATGGACCTGGAGTCGATCACCCACTGGGAGGCGTACTCCCGGGCCAAGGACGCGATGTTCGTGCACACCGACATCCCGGAGGCCCCGTGGTACGTGGTCGAGAGCGACGACAAACGGCGCGCCCGGCTGAACATGATCGCCCACCTGCTGGCGTCCGTCCCCTACCAGGAGGTGCCGCCGCCGGTGCTGGAGCTGCCCGAGCGGCCGGCGAGTACCGGGTACGAGCGTCCGCCGCGCGATCTGCAGACCTACGTCCCCGATCACGCGGCGAAGCTCTGAACCGGCGGCCGGCGGCCGACCTCAGTCGTGCGGGACCACGGCGACGGGCGCGGCGGCGTGGTGCAGTACGGCCTGGGTGACGGGTCCGAGGTGCGGGCCGACCGGGGCCCGGCGGTCGCGGCGGCCCACGACGACCAGCGACGCCTCGTGCGAGGCCGCCACCAGGCGGGCCGAGGCGCTGCCGGAACCGGATTCCTCGACGACCTCGACGGCCGGATACTTCCGCCGCCAGGGCCTCAGCGCCTCGGTCAGGGCGTCGCGCTCCTGCGCGGCGATCTCCTGATCGAATGCGGGGTCGACGGCCAGTCCGTAGGCGTAGTACGACGGCAGGGGCCAGATGTGCACGGCCCGCACGGCCGTGCCGCGCCGAGCGGCCTCCTCGAAGGCGAACGCGAACAGCGTGTCGTCGGGGGCCGCGGTGTCCACGCCGAGCAGGACGGGCCGGTAGGGCGTGGCGGCGGACGGGATGCCGGCGGGGTCCTGCTCGTGCTCGTCGGCGGCCTGCCCTCCGGCCCGTACGAGGACGACGGGCCGCCGGGCGTGGGCGACGACCGACTGGCCGACCGAGCCGACCAGGAAGCCGCCGACGCCGCTCAGGCCCCGGGAGCCCAGCACGAGCAGTTCCGACTCCTCGGCGGCCGCGGTCAGTTCGGTGGCCGGGGTGCCGCTGCGCTGTTCGCTCGTGACCCGCACCCCGGGATGCCGCAGCCGCAGCCCCTCGGCGGCCTCCCTGGGGATCCGCTCGGTCCAGTGCTCGAGCGCCACGGCGCCCGGCAGCGGGGCCTGCGCCATGGGCACCGGGACCGGCTCCCACACGTGCACCAGTCGCAGCGGCAGATCACGCATCCGCGCCTCGCGCGCGGCCCATTCGGCCGCGGCCCGGCTCTCGGGCGAGCCGTCGAGGCCCACGGTGATGGTGCGGGACATGGGTCCACCTCCTGTTGTCGGGACGCCCCCAAGGCTTCCGTCCGCGGCGCCCGGCCGACAGGGACCGCAGGTCCCTGTGCCGGCCCGACCGGCCCTGGGCCGCCGTAGCCGGCGCCCGACGAACAAATTGCGGAGTGTTCCCGACAGGTCCGGGCTCGCCTCGGACGTGTTCCGGCCGCTGCCGCGCAGGACGCGACAAGACACTGCGGAGTCGCCTCGTATGCGTTGGGATGGCCGGACTTGCACGCCCGACAGCCGCGGGGTTGCCCATGAACACTTTCGCAGACCAGCCGCCACGAGTGGCGTCCCCCGCGCTGCCGGACCGGTGCGCCCGTGGCACCGCTGTGCCGCAGGAGGGGCCTTCGGCAGCCGAGGACCGCTTCCGCGGACTGCTGGAGGCCGCGCCTGACGCCATGGTGATCGTCGACGACACCGGCGCGATACGGCTGGTCAACGCCCAGACGGAGGCCCTGTTCGGCTATCGGCGCGAGGAACTGCTGGGGCGGCCGGTGGAGTTGCTGGTGCCGCACCGTTTCCGTGACCACCACACCCGGCACCGCGACGGTTACGCCGCCAACCGGCAGGTGCGCCCGATGGGGGCCGGCCTGGAACTGCACGGGCTGCGCAAGAACGGCACCGAGTTCCCCGTCGAGATCAGCCTCAGCCCCCTGGAGACCGCGGACGGGCTGCTGGTGTCCGCGGCGGTGCGCGACGTCAGCGACCGCAAGGCGGCCGAGGCCCGCATCAACGAACTGGCCGCGCTGGTCGAGTCCTCCCAGGACGCCATCCTCGCCAAGACGCTCGACGGCGAGATCACCTACTGGAACGCCGCCGCCGCGCGGCTGTACGGCTACACGGCCGAGGAGGCCATCGGCCGGCACGTGTCCATGCTCGCCCCCGACGAACTGGACGACGACATCCGCGTGCTGCTCAGGCGGCTGCGGCACGGGGAGAAGGTCGAACACTTCGAGACACTGCGGGTCACGAAAACCGGGGCGCTCCTCGACGTCGACGTCACGCTGTGGCCGACCCGGGACGCCCGGGGCAAGGTGGTCGGGGCGTGCGCGATCGTCCGGGACATCAGCGACCGCAAGCGCGCGGAGGCGGAGCTGACCGCGCTGCTGGAACAGCAGCGGCACATTGCCCTCACCCTGCAGCGCAGCCTGATGGGCACCCCGCCGGCGATCCCGGGTCTGGCCACCGCGAGCCGCTACCGGCCCGCCACCCAGGGCGCCGGTGTGGGCGGCGACTGGTTCGACCTCGTTCCGCTGGGCGCCGGGCGGGTCGGCGTGCTCATAGGCGACGTCATGGGCCGCGGGCTCGAGGCGGCCGCCGTGATGGGCCAGCTGCGCTCGGCCGCGCATGCTCTGGCCAAGACGGAGATGCAGCCGCGCCGGCTGATGCAGGCCCTCGACACGGTGGTGACCGACCTGGACGTCCCCGACCAGCTCGTCACCTGCTGCTACCTGGTGATCGCCCCGGACGCCGGGACCGTGACCATCTGTTCCGCGGGCCATCTGCCGACCCTGGTGGTGGGCCCCCAGGACGGCGTCCGTACGCTGCCGGCGCCGGTCAACGCGCCGCTCGGCGTGGGCGGCGTGCTCTACGAGGAGTCCTGTGCCGACATAGCGCCGGGCGCCACGCTCGTGCTCTACACCGACGGCCTGGTCGAGACGCCCGGCAGCGACATCGAGGCCCGGATCACCGAACTCACCGACGTCCTCGACACCTGCCTGCCGCGGTCGTCGGCGCTGGAGACCGCCGCCGACCATGTGCTGGCCACCCTGCTGCCCGACGCCGACGGCCACAACGACGACGTGACCCTCCTGCTGGCCCAGTTGCCGGCCGCACCGCTGGCCGCCGTCACCACCGATCTGCCGGCGCTGCCGTCCTCCGTGCCCGAGGGCCGCGCCTTCCTCCGCCGCACGCTGGCGTCCTGGGAGTGTCCCGCGGCGGTCGAGGACGCCCTGCTGCTGCTCTCCGAGACCCTCACCAACGCCGTCCTGCACGCCGAGGGGCCCGTGGGACTGCGTCTGTGCCGGACGCCCAGCGAGCTGACCGTCGAGGTCAGCGACCGCAGCCCGCATCTGCCCCAGCCGCGGCTCGCGGCCGAGTACGAGGAGTCGGGCCGCGGTCTGCTGCTGGTCCGCGGGCTCGCCGAGAGCTGGGGGGTGCGGCCGACGGACGAGGGCAAGACCACCTGGTTCACGCTGAAGCTGTGAGGTGGTGACCGCTGCCCGCCCGGCCTCCCGACGGACCCGCTCGGCCTCCCCCCACCGGAGGCCGAGCGGGCGACCACCGTCCAGGAACTCTAAGGACCCACGAACTTCGGGGCGTTGGGCCGAACGGCCCCGTACCCGGCCCCGACGGCCCCCCGAAGCGCCGCTGAACGTCCCTGCGCGCAAGCCGAGTTCGTCGCTCGGTCGGACGGACGGACCTCAGGAGGCGGCCGGTGTCTGCTCCAGCGGTGCGTGCCACACCAGCCGGGTTCCACCCCTCTCGGGGGTGGTCCACTTCAGGTCGCCGCCCAACTGGCGTGCGCGGTCGGCCATGTTGGCCAGGCCGCTGCGCCGGCCCTCGGCCGGGATGCCGACGCCGTTGTCGGTGACCGTGAGGCGCACCTCCTTGCCGTCGGTCTCCAGCGCCACGTCGGCACGCGTGGCGCGGGCGTGCCGGGCCACGTTGGTGAGGGATTCGGAGAGGACTGCCAGGATGTGGTCGGCGGCCTCGCGGGGCACATGGGTGTCGAGCAGGCCCTCCATCCGCAGGCTCGGGGCGAAGCCGAGCACCGGAGCGGCCTCGCCCGCCATCCGTACGGCGCGGGCCCGCAGCCCGGGCGTGCCGTCGCCGTCCCGCGCGCGCAGCCCGAAGATCGTCGACCGGATGATCTTGATGGTCTCGTCGAGGTCGTCCACGGCCCGCAGCACCCGCTCGGCGGCCTCCTGGTGCTCGATGAAACGGCCCGCGCTCTGCAGGGTCATACCGGTGGCGAACAGCCGCTGGATGGCCAGGTCGTGCAGGTCCCGGGCGATCCGGTCCCGGTCCTCGAGCAGCGCGATCTGCTCGGCGTCCTTGCGCCGCTCCGCGAGTTCCATCGCCACGGCGGCCTGCGCGGCGAACACCTGCAGCGGCTCGGTCTCCAGGTCGGAGAAGTCGTTGGCGCCGCTCTCCCTGGCCAGCAGCACCACACCCCGGATCCGTTCGCCGAGGCCGATCGGCACGGCGACCGCGGGTCCCAGGCCCGTGAACCGAGGGGGCCCCGCCGAGATGCGTTCGTCGTGTTCGACGTCGAGGCTGCGCACGGGCTCGCCGAGGGAGAAGGCCTCGCCGGTGAGCGTGCCCGCCAGGGGCAGCACCAGCCCGCGGTGCGCCTCCGCCTCCTGGCCGAGGGCCAGTTCGACCGTGAGGGTGTCGGTGCCCCGCATCGGAACGGCCACCGCGGCCAGGGCCGCACCCGTGATCTCCCGGGCCCGTTCGGCGATCAGTCCGAGGACTTCCTGATGGGCGGCGCCGGACATCAGCGAGCGGGTGATCTCCGCGTTGGCCTGCAGCCAGCGCTCGCGCAGGCGGGACTCCTCGTACAGACGGGCGTTGTCGATCGCCACCCCGGCCGCCACGGCGAGCGTGGACAGCACCGCCTCGTCCTCCTCGTCGAACTGCGCACCCCCACGCTTCTCGGTCAGATACAGATTGCCGAACACCTGCTCCCGCACCCGGATCGGCACCCCGAGAAAACTGCTCATCGGCGGATGGTTGGCCGGAAAACCGTACGACGCCGGATGCTCGGACAACTTCGCCAGCCGCAACGGCTCCGGACGACGGATCAGCTCACCGAGAATGCCGTGCCCCTCCGGAAACGGCCCGATCCGAGCGATCTGCTCCTCGGTCACACCCACCGTGTGGAACGCCGAGAGCCGTGTGCCGTCCGAACCGATCACGCCCAGCGCCGCGTACCGGGCGTCGACGAGGACCGCGGCCGCCTCGACGATGGAACGCAGGGCCTGTTCCAGGTCGAGTTCCCGCCCGACGGAGAGCACCGCCTCCAGCAGGCTGTGCACCCGGTCCCGGGTCTCCCGGGCCGCGTCGAGCCGGGCCTGCAGCTCCTCAAGCAGTTCGTCCAGCCTCAGCTGCGGCAACCGCACCCGGGCCCCACCCGCGTCCGCGCCCCCGGAGCTTCCCACTCCCGATCCTCCCAGCCCCCCGTGCCACGTCGTGGTGGACGATACGGGAACGGGACGTCCCGTGGCACGGACACCCACCACCGATGGGGCGTACCCGGGAGGAGGTGCGCGCGCCGTTCGCGGCCGTTCTCGGCGTCCGGTGTCAGTGTCGTTCGGCGCGCATCCGGTCCTTGGCCTGGGTGGCGATGACGGCGGCCTGGATGCGCCGCTCCACGCCGAGCTTGGCCAGCAGGCGCGAGATGTGGTTCTTGACCGTCTTCTCGGCGAGGTAGAGGCGCTGGCCGATCTGCCGGTTGGTGAGTCCCTCGCCGATCAGGGCGAGGATCTCCCGCTCCCGTTCGGTCAGCCCGGGCAGTGCGTCCGGCACCACCTCCTGCCGGTGTCCGTCGCGCAGGCGTGTCATCAGCCTGGTGGTCGCGCTCGGGTCCAGCAGTGACTGCCCGCGGGCCACCGTGCGGACCGCGGAGACGAGGTCCGAGCCCTGGATCTGCTTGAGCACGTAACCGGACGCGCCGGCCATGATCGAGTCCAGCAGCGCCTCCTCGTCGTCGAACGAGGTCAGCATCAGACAGGCCAGGTCCGGCATGCGCGAGCGCAGCTCCCGGCAGACGGTCACGCCGTCCCCGTCCGGCAGGCGGACGTCGAGGACCGCCACGTCCGGGCGCAGGGCCGGTACCCGCACCAGCGCCTGTTCGACGGTGGCCGCGTCGCCGACGACCGTGATGTCGGGTTCGTCGTTCAGCAGGTCGTGCACCCCGCGCCGCACCACCTCGTGATCGTCGAGGAGGAAGACCCGGATCGGGGTGTCGGGGCCGGCCTGCTCGCGGTCCGCCATCGGTTGCTCCTCTGCCGTGCGTTCGGACGTCACCGGGATCCTTCCCGGCCGACGGCTCCGAACGCCAGGGCCGGACGGCCCTGATTCCCGCATCCGGCGGATCCGCTTCCTCACGGCTCGAGGTTCACGCCGTACAGGGTCCGGCCGGCGACCAGCTCACGTCCGGTGACCAGTTCGGGCTGGATGCGTACGATCACCTCCTCGGGGGACGGTGCCCACGAGCGCGGGCCGATGCGGCCGAGGCGCTCCTTGTCCGCCGGGTCGGTCACGACGGCCGCCCGGCCGGTGACGACCACGCTCCATCCCGAGTGCCTGACCGCGTCGACCTCGTCCGCCTCGAACGCGACCACGGTCTCGTCCACCGCGCGGGCCAGCTCCGAGTCCGCCGACGTGCGCAGCAGCACCGCGTCGTCGCCGTCCAGGCAGAAATTGACCGGAAGGACCGCGGGCAGGGCGTGGCGGGTGTGGACGATGCGGCCGACGGGCGCCCGTCTCAGCAACCGCAGGCACTCCTGTCGGTCGAGTTCGCGAAAACCGTCGTTGCGATACATGGTCGGTCCGTCTTTCACCAGCTACAGCGGGATGCCTCCAGGGTCGGCCGGGCCGTCCGCCCCGGGTCAGGGCCGACGGTCCCGGCGCCACCGGAGAGCGGCCCTGGTGTCAGCCCGGCGTCAGCGGCTCCTGTCACTGTTGTCCTGTGACCGGCACGGGAGACCGGAGGCAGGTCACGGGGAGAGGTGCCCGGAGTGGTTGATCGGGGACCAGCGAGCACGGCTCACGGTCGGGCCCCCACGGGGCCCACGCAGGTTCGAATCCTGCCCTCTCCGCAGCCGAGCAGGGGAGGCCGCCGGGTGGCGGCCCCCCCTTCCGGTGTACGGGAGCGGGGTCCGCCCAGGTGAACTCGCGCTGCCCGGCTTCGACTTACTCGCCAGGCGCGAGAGTGCGCGCCAGGGCGCTCGCCGCGTCGGCGATCAGTCCCTCGTCCACGGGCGCGTCCTGGGTGGTCTTGGAGGAGAGCACGGCCAGCACAACGGGCGTCCTCCGGGTCGTCCAGGCCACGCCGATGTCGTGCGCGCTCGCATACGCGCCGGTGCCCGTCTTGTCGCCCAGGGTCCAGCCCGCCGGCAGCCCGGCGCCGAACCGCTTTGTGCTGGTGGTGTTGCCCTTGAGCCAGGTCAGGAGCTGCTCGCGCTCGGCACCCGGCAGGACCCGGCCCAGTGTCACCCGCTCGAAGCTCCTGCCGATGGCCTCCGGGGTCGTGGTGTCGCGCGGATCGCCGGGGACGGCGGTGTTCAGGTCGGTCTCCCAGCGGTCGAGGCGGCTCACGCCGTCGCCGAGCGACCGGAAGAAGCGGGTGAGGCCGGCCGGTCCGTCGAGCAAGCGCAGCAACAGATTGCCGGCCGCGTTGTCGCTGTACTGGATCGCCGCCGCGCACAGGTCGGCCACCGTCATGCCGGTCGCGAGGTGTTCCTCGGTCTTCGGCGAGTTCGACAGGATCTCGTTCGGCGGGTAGTGGATCACCTTGTCCAGTGGTGCGCAGCCCCCGTGTCCGCGCAGGACGGCCGCGGCGGCGAACGCCTTGAAGGTCGAACACATGGCGAACCGCTCCCCCGCGCGGTACGCCACGGTCCGACCGGTCTCCGCGTTGCGGGCGTACACGCCGAGACGCGCCCCGTAGCGCTGTTCCAGATCGCTCAGCTCGGCCCGTACGTCGTCCGGGGACCGTTTGTCGTTCGGGGCCGCCGAAGCGGCCGGCGCCGTCACGGCGGGCGCGATCACGGCGGCGGTGCTGAGGGCGAGACCGGCCTTGAACAGGCGGCGGCGCGGCAGAGGGTGGGCACTGGTCATGTGCGAATGTCTCCCAGGTCGTCCGTCGCCGGCTTGGTGGATCTTCGACGGGGACAGCGAAACAGCAGACCTCCACCCATGTCCAAGAGTGATCTTTGAACGTGTCATACCCAATTGATATGACTGCTGGATGGATCTCCTCGCTCACCTCGAGGCGTACGTCGCGACCGTCGACGAGTCGAACTTCTCGCGCGCGGCCGACCGGCTCGGGATCGCCCAGCCGCTGCTGAGCCGTCGTATCAAGACACTGGAGGCCCACTTCGGCGGCCTGTTGTTCGACCGCTCGCGGCGGCAGGTCACGACGACGGAGCTGGGCCTGCTGCTGCTTCCGTACGCGCAGGACGTGCTGGACCGGGCCCAGCGGCTCGGGCAGGTCGCCCGGTCGGCCCGCCGGGCGCAGGTGCGTGCGGTGGGGGTGCCCATGGACTGTCCGCCCGTGGCGCTGGCCCGCGTCATCCGCGCCGGCACCGAACGCGGGATCACGCTCGGCATGCGCGAACTGCCGCCGCGGGAGCGGGACGCCGGGCTGGCCGACGGCTCGCTCGCCCACGCGCTGCTGCGGGTCCCGCCGGAGCACGCCATGTTCCGTGTTCCGCTCGGCCTGGCGTCCGCTCCGCCGGGCGACGCCGGGGCACCGGAGGCCGGCACGGGGAGCGGGGACCGCCGGCGCGCGGTCCATCTGGAGGACCTGAGGCCGCGCCGCAGCCGCGCCGCGACCGGTGAACAGCCCGCCGCACAGCCGATCCTGACCCTGCCGGAGGACGAGGTGCCGTACGCGCGGGACAGGTTGAGCCGTGCGACCGCGCGGGCCGGCCTGCCGGAGGGCCTGGTGCGGCGGGCCGGACCGCCGGCGACCGCGCTCGCCGAGACCCTGACCGGCCGGGCGCACCTGTTGTGCGCCGAGCCGTTCGCCCTGCAGCACGGGGCGCGGTGGGCGCCGCTGGCCGACGCCTCGCTGCACCGGGGGTACGACGTGGCCGCGACCCGGCGCCGGCGGGGCGCGGTGGACACACCGGGCTGGCTGGTCGAGGTCCTGTCGGCGGCGGCCGGTGCCGCGGGCGCCGCACGGCGCGGGAGGCCGCCCGCGGCCGCGGGCGGGGACGCACCGGCACGGCTGGCGGCACGCGGATGAGCGGGGAAGCGGTGTACCGCCCGGCCCACGTCGCCGCCGACGGCGTCCTCGTCGACGTCGCCGACGCGATCGCACGGGACTGGGCGGCCCTCGGCGTGCGCGGCTCGTTCCTCGCCCGGAACCTCGACTCGGGCGAGCAACTCGGCTTCGACGTGGACGAGTCGATACCCCTCGCCTCGGTGGTGAAGGTCCCGCTCGCCCTGGTCGTGCTGGACCGGATCGCGGCCGGGGAACTCGACCCGGCGCACCCGGTGACGGTCGACCCGGCCGCGAGCAGCGTCGGCCCCACCGGGCTCGCCGCGTTCCGGCATCCGGCCACCGTGGCCGTCGGCGACCTGCTGCTGATGACGCTGTCGGTCAGCGACAACGCGGCCGCCGACGCGCTGTTCGACCTGGTGCCGGCGGCGGACGTCGAGGCCGCCCTGCACGCGTGGGGATGCGGGGGCGTACGGGTGCGGCACCGGATGAACCACATGTACGAGTGCGCGGCCGGAGCCGCGGGCAACGACTTCTCGCTCGCCCTGGAACTGGCAGTCCGGGACGAGCGTGCGGGACGGCACACCATCGAGACCCTGGACCCGGCCCACGCCAACCTCGGCTCGGCCTCGGCCCTGGTGGACCTGTTGCAGCGGGTGTGGCGGGACGAGATCTCCCGTCCCCCGGCCACGGCCGAGCTGCGCCGGTTGATGGGCTGCCAGGTCTTCACCCAGCGGCTGGCGAGCGAACTGCGCGCGGACACCCTGCGGTGGAGCGGCAAGACGGGCACCTTCCTGCACCTGCGGCACGAGATCGGCGTGGTGGAGGCGGGCTCCGGCGACCGGGTGGCCATGGCCGCGCTCACCCGCGCCGACCGGCGGGCCGGGCTGGCACCGGACATCGACCTGGCGATCGGGATCGGCGCACGGCAGGCGTTCGAGGCGCTGCGCCGCTGAGGCGGCAGCCCCGCGCGAGGTTCTGAGTACGCGTACTCAGAGGCGGGGTCGGCATGCTCAGGACGCGGTGCCGCGCACGCCGGGAAGCTTGGTCCATGACCGATCCCACCCAGTGGCCCGCCCCGCTTCCCCGCTTCGGCGGCCCGAACGTGCTTCCCCCGCAGCCCGCACCGAGCCGGTGGCTGCATCCTGCCGCCGACATCGCGCTCGCCCTCGTCCTGCTCATCGTGGACACGCTCGCCGCCCTGGCGACCCTCCTGCTGAGCATCGACTACGACGGCTGGCAGCCCTTCGACCCGGGCGCCGACAACTCCCACGTCGACCTCACCCCGAACTGGCTGTACGTCGGCATCGCGGGCGGTGTCGTCGTACTCACCGCTCCGCTGCTGTACAGGCTGCGTGCCGTGGTCGGTACGTGCGTGCAGGTGCTGGCCGGCTTCGTGGTGGTGATCGTGGCCGTGGCAGGGGCTCAGATGGCCCGGCACGGCGGCGTCCACGGGTAGCGGCCCCGGGGCGTCGAGAGGTGCCGAGGGGAAGGTGACCGCCGGTGCGGGTGGCCGCCGGTCCGCCTACGGGATGGGAATGCCGTACTCGCGTCGCCTGTGGCGGGGCGGCAGTCCGGCCAGCGTGGCACGCGGGCGCGGCGCCTCCGGGCCGGTGCGCCGGTGCAGACCGGCGGCTGCGGCCACGTAGTGCTGTGCCGTGAGCAGCCCGGCCAGTTGTCCGTGCGGATCGGTCACCGGCAGCGCGTCGATGTGCTCCTCCGTCATCACGGCCGCCGCGCGCAGCGACGACTCCTCCGGGTGGACCGTGACCGTGCGGCGCCCGTGCACGAGGTCTCGCACCCTGCCGCGGGACAGCGTCGCCGCGGGGGCCGCGCAGGCCACGGCCAGCTCGGCGCGGTCCAGCACACCGGCGCAGCAGCCGTCCTGGCGGACCACCGGCAGATGCCGCTGTCCCGACCGCTCGACGACCTCCCAGGCCATCAGCAGCGTCTCGTCCTCACTGATCGCGTACGGCGCCTCGTCCATCAGGGCGCGCACCGAAAGCCTCTCGTCCACGGCAGCCTCCCGCGCTCGACGGCCGAGTCGATCTCGAGTGCCCGGGCGGCCGGGCGGGTCCCCGCGGGCTCCGAGGTCTCCGCTCCTCACGCTGGTGCGGATCGTGCACCACGTCATGAGCCGGTGAGGCCAACGCGGAGGGCCGTTGGGCCCTCGTCCCGTGCTGGGCCTGACGGGGCGACCACCGGTCGCCGGATCGGAGCCGACCCCGCCTCTGGTGGGCCGGCGGTTTCCGTGGTGTGCTGGTAGTGGCGGGAAGGACCCCAGCAGACGCGGGGAAGCGGCCGGCAGCCGCGCACCGCGCAATCCGGATCCGCGAGAAGCGGGTGGCGCCCTTCCCGTCCTGCCGTGCCCCGGCCTCGTGCGAGGCCGCACCTGCCGCCGCGCCGGATGGGGACGGATCTCCGATCGCGAAGACGGCACGGACGGCGCGGACGTCATCGCCGCACACACCGGACGCTCCCGGTGCGACACCCCCGTGCGCTTGGGCCGAAGGACCCCCGGCCGGGTCCGGGCGGCCCGTGGTGCCTGGGCCCGGGCCCGCGCACGCTGGGAGCACCCACCATGAAGGGAGCCGGTGCGATGACCTCCGCCACCACCATGACCACGGCGCTGGAGCCCGTGTACCGCGAACGGCTGATGAATCTCGCCCGTGAGGTCTCCTTCGAGGCCGGCACTCGTCTGTTCGAGGAGGGCCGGCGCGCCGACCGCTTCTGGATCGTCCGCACCGGAACCGTCGCTCTCGACCTGCACGTGCCCGGCCGCCGTCCGGCCGTCATCGAGTCGCTCGGACACGGCGAACTCGTCGGCTGGTCCTGGCACTTCCCGCCGCACATCTGGCATCTGGGCGCCGAGGCGATGAGCCCCGTGCGGGCCTGGGAGTTCGACGCCGACGCCGTCCGGGTGGTGTGCGAGCAGGACCCGGAGTTCGGCCGCGCCATCGCGGTCTGGGTCGGCCGTGTGGTCGCCCAGCGGCTGCACGCCTCCCGCGTCCGGCTGCTCGACCTGTACGCCCCCTACGGCAGCGGCGGCCTGGCATGACCGCCACCTCCCGGCCGCGCCGGTCCGCCGAGGAGATCACCCACGGCAGCCCGTACCGGGTGAGCGACGTGATGACCCGCGCCGCCGTCGCGGTGGGCCGCAGGGCACTGTTCAGGGACATGGTCGAACGCATGGAGCAGTGGAACGTCAGCGCACTGCCGGTGCTGGAGGGCGACGGCCGGGTGATCGGGCTGGTGTCCGAGGCGGACCTGCTGCCCAAGGAGGAGTTCCGGGAGGGCGTTCCGGACCTGCTCACCCAGCTGCGTCGGCCGGCCGACCTGGCCAAGGCCGGGGCGGTGACCGCCGAGGAGCTGATGAGCACGCCGGCCGTGACCGTCCGCGGCGAGGCCACGCTCGCCGAGGCCGCGCGGATCATGGCGATGCGGCATGTCAAGCGGCTGCCCGTGGTGAACGCCGAGGGTCTGCTCGAGGGCGTGGTGAGCCGCGGGGACCTGCTCAAGGTGTTCCTGCGCACGGACGACGAACTCGCCGACGAGATCCGGCGCGACGTCGTCGACGTCCTCTTCCCGGCTCCGGTCGTTCCCGTGCACGTCATGGTCCGCGAAGGTGTCGCCACCCTGACCGGACGGGTCGGTGATCCCGACACGATCCCGCTGGCCGTCCGCATGGTCCACAGCGTCGAGGGCGTGGTGGACGTGGACTGCCGGCTCACGGCGGCCGCCGCGGAGTGAGTCCGGCGCGCTCGCGGAGTGAAGCGGAGTGGGTCTCCGGCACGTTTCGGGGCCGCTCCGGTGCTCGGCCCCTCCCCCCGCTTTCCGCCCCGCATTCCCCCGCTCAGGTGCTCAGCCCCTCCCCCCGCTCAGGTTCCGCCACTCGGGCCCGATCCGCTTCCACTCCTCGCCCCATTCGGCCATCCGCCGCCGGACGAGCCGGGCGCGCACCAGCCGGCCTCCGGCCCAGACGGCCGTACCGGCGGCCTGCGCGACGAGCACGCCGGCCAGGACCGTCTGCAGCAGGGCCTCGGTCGTGGTGGCGGGAGGCGAGACGAGGCGGCCCGCGCCGTTGCTCCACACCGTGATCCGGGTGCCCGCGGGGGCGCCCGGGAAGACCTTCGCCCGGTCCGTGTGCACGGAGCCGTCCGCGGCCGTCCAGCGCACGGGGGCCCAGACCCGGCCGTCGTCGTACCCGCTGCCGGCGGGCGGCGTCTTCACCGCGCCGTCGGTGAGGACGGCGGACACGGCGTGCACGTCGGCCCTGCGCGCCGCGAAGGCCGAGTCCATGGAGTGGGCCGCGGCCTGGCCCGCGAGGACTCCGCCCACCACGGCGAGGATCCAGGTGACGAGCACGATCCAGGCCTCGACCACGTCGCTGTGCCGCTTGAGGGTGTTGCGCCGCCACCGCCACAGCCTCGTCCGTGTGACCGTCGTGGGAGGTGTCCCTGTCATGGTCGCCGCCTCCTCTCGCGTGCCGGGCCGCCCGTCAGCTGCGGCGGGCCCGCTCGGCGTCCGGAAGGTCCGGGTCGAGGTCCGGAAGGTCCGGGTCGAGGTCCGGGTGACGGGGCGGACCGGACAGTGCGCAGCGCACGTCCACCACGCCGGCCACGGCCCGTGCGAGGCGGGCGGCGAGCGGTACCAGAGCCGTTTCGTGGACCCGGCCCGTGAGCGTCACGACTCCATCGTGCACCTCGATACGGACGGCCGCCGCGTGGGTGCCGAAGAGCCGTACGACGACGTCCCGCCGGACCTCCTCGGCGATGTCCGTGTCGTCCCGCAGGAAGACGCTCAGCAGGTCCGAGCGGCTGACGATGCCCTTCAGGGTGCCGTCGGGGGCGACGACCGGCAGCCGCTTGACCCGGTGGCGCGCCATGACGCGGGCGGCGTGCCCGAGAGTGGCGTCGGGGGACACGGTGACGGCCGGTGCGGTCATCAGTTCCCCCGCGGTCACCGCGTCCGCCTTGCGGACCTCGGCGAACCGCCGGACCTGCCCGTCCCGGTCGAGGTCTCCCTCGCCGTACTCCTCCTTGGGCAGCAGATCGGCCTCCGAGACGACACCGACGACGCGTCCGCCGGCGTCCAGCACCGGCAGAGCGCTGACCCGCCACTCGCGCATGGTCCGCACGATGTCCTTGAAGGCCGCACCCGTGCGCAGGGCGACGACCGTGCCGGTCATGACGTCGTTCACGACGGTCGGGGTGCCGTCCATGGCGCCCTCCAGGGACTCGGGTGCCGCAGGGGACACCTTCAGCCTGCGGCCGGGGCCCCTTCCGGGACAGGGGCCGAGTGGCCCGTCCCAGGGCCCTACGGCGGCACCGGCGGGGCGCTCCGGCCCCTGTCCCGAAAGAGGCCCTGGCCTCCGCGACACCTACGCCGGGGGCAGGGGGACCCGCCAGTCCAGGGCAGCGCCGCCACCGTCGGCGGCGGTCACCGCGAGCCGTCCGCCGAGTTGTTCGGCCCGCTCGGCCAGGTTGCGCAGCCCGCTGCGGCGGCCGTCGGGCGGAATGCCGAGTCCGTTGTCGGTGACCTTCAGGCTCACCTCTCGGCCGTCGGTCGTCAGCAGCACGTCGGCGCGGTCGGCGCCGGAGTGCCGGGCGATGTTGGTGAGGGCCTCGGAGAGTACGGCGACGACATGGTCGGCGATGTCGCGCGGCACGTCGGTGTCCAGCAGTCCCTCCATGCGCAGGGAGGGGGCGAAGCCCAGCACCGGGGCGGCCTCGCCCGCCACCCGGACGACTCTGGCCCGCAACCCGCTGCCGGTGACACCGTCGCGCGCCCGCAGCCCGAAGATGGCCGACCGGATGATCTTGATGGTCTCGTCGAGGTCGTCCACGGCCCGCAGCACCCGCTCGGCGGCCTCCTGGTGCTCGATGAAACGGCCCGCGCTCTGCAGGGTCATACCGGTGGCGAACAGCCGCTGGATGGCCAGGTCGTGCAGGTCCCGGGCGATCCGGTCCCGGTCCTCGAGCAGCGCGATCTGCTCGGCGTCCTGCCTTCGCGCGGCCAGCTCCATCGCGATTGCGGCCTGCGCGGCGAAACCCTGGAGCATCTCGGTCTCCTTGCCCGAGAACAGCGGCCGGCTGGTCTCCCGTGCCAGCAGCACCACTCCTCGCACACCGCCCGCACCGGTGCCGATGGGGACGGCGACGGCGGGGCCGAGGCCGTGGAAGCGCGGGGGTTCGGGAGAGACCCGCTGGTCGTGGGCGACGTCGTCGCTGGTGACCGGGGCGGCCGCGGAGAACGCCAGTCCCATCAGGGTTTCGTCCAGGGGCAGCACCAGTCCGCGGTGTGCCTCGGCGTCCACTCCGACGGCGATCTCCACGTTGAGCGAACCGCTGCCTTCCAGGGGCATCGCGACCGCGGCCAGGGCCGAGCCAGTGATCTCCCGGGCCCGTTCGGCGATCAGGTCCAGGACCTCGGCGCGCTCGCCGCCGGACATCAGGCTGTGGGTGATCTCCGCGTTCGCCCACAGCCAGCGCTCGCGCAGGCGGGACTCCTCGTACAGACGGGCGTTGTCGATCGCCACCCCGGCCGCCACGGCGAGCGTGGACAGCACCGCCTCGTCCTCCTCGTCGAACTGCGCACCCCCACGCTTCTCGGTCAGATACAGATTGCCGAACACCTGCTCCCGCACCCGGATCGGCACCCCGAGAAAACTGTTCATCGGCGGATGGTTGGCCGGAAAACCGTACGACGCCGGATGCTCGGACAACTTCGCCAGCCGCAACGGCTCCGGACGACGGATCAGCTCACCGAGAATGCCGTGCCCCTCCGGAAACGGCCCGATCCGAGCGATCTGCTCCTCGGTCACACCCACCGTGTGGAACGCCGACAGGGTCTTGCCGTCGGGTCCGATGACGCCGAGGGCGGCGTACTCGGCGTCCACCAGGACCGCCGCCGCGTCCACGATGGAGTGCAGGGCCTGTTCCAGGTCGAGTTCCCGCCCGACGGAGAGCACCGCCTCCAGCAGGCTGTGCACCCGGTCCCGGGTGCCACGGGCCGCGTCGAGCCGGGCCTGCAGCTCCTCAAGCAGTTCGTCCAGCCTCAGCTGCGGCAGCTGTACACGGGACTCCTCCGCACCGGTCACCACGCCCTCCAGCGCCCGACGGCACATGGCTCAGAACCGGCGGGTCATATGCCACGTTATCCGTCTCCGGCGCGGGACGGTATGCGATCGCGCCGCCGGCGTGGGCCGGTCGGCCCACCCGCGGGGACCGAGAGCACCTCCCCCGAGGTCCCGGCCGGGCGGACGCTGGAGCCGTACCGGGACCGCGAGCCGAGGAGTGGCGTGATGGCCCGTTTCGTGTACGACTTCCAGGACGGCGGCCGGGACCTCGCCGACCTGCTCGGCGGCAAGGGCGCGAACCTGGCGGAGATGACCCGGCTCGGCCTGCCGGTACCGCCCGGGTTCACGGTCACCACCGAGGCCTGCGGCGCCTTCCTGGCCACCGGCGAGGAGCCGGAGGGCCTGGCCGCCGAGGTCTCCCGCCATCTGTCGGCGCTGGAGACCGCCGACGGGCGGCTGCTGGGCCTTCCGGACGATCCGCTGCTGGTGTCCGTACGCTCCGGGGCCCGGTTCTCGATGCCCGGGATGATGGAGACGGTCCTGGACATCGGCCTGAACGACGCCTCCGTGGCGGGACTCGCCAAGACGTCCGGCAGCGATCGCTTCGCCTGGGACTCCTATCGCCGGCTCGTCCAGATGTTCGGCAGCACGGTGATGGGGGTCGACCCGGCCCTGTTCGACCGGGCCATGACCGGCCTGCGGGAGGCCCGTGGCGCACCCGACGATCTGCACCTGGACGCGGACGACCTCGCCTGGCTCGTGGAGGCGTACAAGCGGCTGATCCAGGACGAGACGGGCCGCTTCTTCCCGCAGTCCCCCGCCCAGCAGTTGCAACAGGCGATCCTCGCCGTGTTCCGGTCCTGGAACTCCGAGCGGGCCCGGATCTACCGGCGGCGCGAGCACATCCCGGACGACCTGGGCACGGCGGTCACCGTGCAGCGCATGGTGTTCGGCAACCTCGGTCCCGACTCCGGCAGCGGAGTCGCCTTCACCCGCGATCCGGCCACCGGCCGCCCCGGCCTCTACGGCGACTACCTGCCGAACGCGCAGGGCGAGGACGTCGTCGCCGGTGTCCGCGACACCGTGCCCCTCGCCGCACTGGCGCGGCTGGACGCCGCCTCGTACCGCCGTCTGCGCGACCGCTCGGCGACGCTGGAGCGGCACTACCGGGACCTGTGCGACATCGAGTTCACCATCGAGCGCGGGACGCTGTGGATGCTGCAGACCCGGGTGGGCAAGCGGACCGCGCAGGCCGCGTTCGCGATCGCGGCCGAGCTGGTCGAGGAGGGACTGATCACCTCCGACGAGGCGCTTGCCCGGGTGAGCGGCGACGGGCTGGCGAGCCTGATGTTCCCCCGCTTCGACACCGCCGCGACCGGCGAGGCGCTCGCCCACGGCGTTCCGGCGTCGCCGGGCGCGGCGGTCGGCGCGGCCGTGTTCGACTCTGCGGAGGCGGTACGGCGCGCCGCCGCGGGCGAGCGGGTGGTGCTCGTCCGGGAGGAGACGACACCCGAGGACCTGCCCGGAATGGTCGCCGCTCAGGCAGTGCTCACCGGCCGGGGCGGCAAGACCAGCCACGCCGCGGTCGTCGCGCGCGGCATGGGCAGGGTCTGTGTGTGCGGTGCCCAGGACATCACCGTGAGCACCGGGGACCGGTGCTTCACCGCCCGGGACGGCACGGTCGTCGAGGAGGGCACCGTCATCTCCGTGGACGGCTCCACGGGTGCCGTGTATCCCGGGGCGGCTCCGCTGACCGCCTCGGCGACCATGCGCTACCTGGAGACCGGAGAACAGTCGTGCAGCGCCGTCGCCGCGGTAGCCCGCGGTCTGGAACACGCCGACGAGGTACGGCGGCTGGAGGTGCGGGCCAACGCGGACACCCCCGAGGACGCCGCGCGCGCCCGGCGGTTCGGGGCGCAGGGCATCGGGCTGTGCCGCACCGAGCACATGTTCCTCGGTGAACGGCGCAAGCTGGTCGAGGAGATGATCCTGGCCCACACGGACGCCGGGCGCGAGCGGGCGCTGGCGGCTCTGCTGCCGCTCCAGCGGCGGGACTTCACGGGCATCCTGGAGGCGATGGACGGCCTGCCGGTCACCGTCCGACTGCTGGACCCGCCCCTGCACGAGTTCCTGCCCGACCGCATGGGCCTGGCCGTGCGCATCGCCGCCGCCGAGGCGGCGGGCGGGCAACCGGACGCTCACGACGTGGAGTTGCTGGCGGCGGTGAACCGGATGCACGAGGAGAATCCGATGCTCGGCCTGCGTGGCGTCCGGCTGGGGCTCGTCGTGCCGGGTCTGGTGGCGATGCAGGTGCGGGCGGTCGCCGAGGCGGTGGTCGAGCGTACCCGTGCCGGGGGCTCGCCACGGGCGGAGATCATGGTGCCGCTCGTCGGCGCGGTCGAGGAACTGCGGCTCGCCCGCGCGGAGGTGGGCCGGGTGCTCGCCGAGGTCGGCGAGGAGACCGGCGTGCCGGTGCACTGCCCGGTCGGCACGATGATCGAGCTGCCGCGGGCCGCGCTCACGGCGGGCCGGATCGCGGAGGAGGCGGAGTTCTTCTCCTTCGGCACCAACGACCTCACCCAGACCACGTGGGGCTTCTCGCGCGACGACGTGGAGGCCGCGTTCTTCTCGGCGTACCTCGACAAGGGCGTCTTCGCCGGGTCCCCGTTCGAGACGCTCGACCGCGAGGGCGTGGGCCGGCTGGTCCGGATCGCCGTCGAGGAGGGCCGTGCCGCGCGCCCCGACCTGCAGATCGGCGTGTGCGGCGAGCACGGCGGCGACCCGGAGTCGATCCGCTTCTTCCACGCGGCCGGTCTGGACTACGTCTCCTGCTCGCCGTTCCGGGTGCCGGTGGCACGGCTGGAGGCCGGCCGGGCGACCCTGGACGGCCTCGGCACCTGCGACGGCACATGACCGCCGTGGGAGGGCCCGACGGCCCTGCGCCGAGGGCCGAACGGCACTGGGGTGGCCCCGCGCCGTACGACACAGTGGGACCAGGAGCGGCACCGATCCCCCGCGGTGTCGCTCCGCACGTACTCGCCCCGGCGTCCACGGTGACGCGGCACCCGGCGAGTGGAAGCGACACACTCCCGAAGAAGCCGGCCATGATCCGTAACGACCCGACACGACGGCGCGTCGACCTCGACCGTGCCGAGGCTCTGCGGCTGCTGGCCGGTGTGTCCCTGGGCAGGCTCGTCTTCACCCGGCAGGCGCTGCCCACGGTCCGCCCGGTCAACCATGTGCTGGACGGCGGCGACATCGTCATCCGCACCCACGAGGGCGCGGCCCTGACCTCCCAGGCGCAGGCGGCCGACGGTGCCGGTGTCGTCGTCGCCTACGAGGCCGACGCCATCGACCCGGTCACGCACCTCGGCTGGAGCGTGGTGGTCACGGGCTACGCCCGCCTGGTCACCGACCCGGACGAACTGATGCGGATCCGGGGGCTGTTGGAGCCCTGGGCACCGCAACAGGGCATGGACCAGGCGGTGCGCATCCGTCCCGATCTGGTCACGGGGGTCCTCCTGACCGAGACGGGCGGCACGCCGGGCGGGTCCGCCTGAGCGCCGTGCCGGCCCTTCTTCTCAGGCAGCGGGAACGGCCAGCTCTGCGTGCTGCTCCTCGCCGAGGACGACCTTGAGGGCGCCGGTCTCGGCGGCTTTGGAGAAGACGTCGTAGGCCTCCTCCATGTGGTTCAGCGGGAAGGTGTGGGTGACCAGTTGGCGGGTCGGCAGCCGTCCCGCGGCGGCCATCCGCAGCAACGTGGGCGTCGAGTACGTGTCCACGAGGCCGGTGGTGATCGTCACGTTCTTGATCCACAGGTCTTCGAGGTGCAGCGTGGCCGGCCTGCCGTGCACGCCGACGTTCGCCACGTGTCCGCCCGGACGGACCATGCGGGTGCACAGCTCGAAACTCTCCGGTACGCCGACCGCCTCGATGACCACGTCCGCGCCGAGCTCGTCCGTCAGGTCGGCGACCAGCTGGCGGGGCGCCTCGTGGACGTCGGCCACGGCGTCGGCGCCGAGCCGTCGCGCGGCCTCGAGGCGGGCCGGGGTCAGGTCCACCGCGATGATCCGCTCGGGCGCGAACAGGCGGGCCGTGGCGATCGCCGCGAGCCCGATGGGGCCGGCGCCGACGATGGCCACGGTGTCGCCGGGGCGTACCCGCCCGTTGAGGACGCCCACCTCGTAGGAGGTCGGGAAGATGTCCGCGAGCAGGACGGCGTCCTCGTTGCGGACGGTGCCGGGCAGCGGGTGGACGGACAGGTCGGCGTAGGGGACGCGGACGTACTCGGCCTGGGTGCCGTCGATCAGGTGGCCGAGGATCCAGCCTCCGCCGCCCCGGCACTGACCGTAGCTGCGGTCCCGGCAGAAGCGGCACCGGCCGCAGGAGGTGATGCAGGAGACCAGCACCCGGTCTCCGGGCCGTACGGTGCGCACGTCGCTGCCGACCTCGACGATCTCGCCCACGGCCTCGTGGCCCAGCACCGTACCGGGGCGCACCTCGGGCACGTCGCCCTTGAGGATGTGCAGGTCGGTCCCGCAGATGGTGACCGCGCCGACCTTCACGATCGCGTCGGTGGGTTCCTTGATCGCGGGGTCCGGGACGTCCTGCCAGGAGGACTGTCCGGGGCCGTGGAAGACGAAGCCTTTCATCGCGCTCCTCACCCTCTCCGGTATGACGCGGGGCCCGGCCGGCGGCACGGTCCGGAACCCGCCCGCGAGTTCAGCGTGTCCGCTGCCCGAAGCGCTCCGCTTGGGCCGTTGGGCCCTGCTCGCCGGCCGGACGGTGCCCATGGTCCCGACGTCCGGTAACGGGGCCGAGTGCCCCGGACGGACCTCTGACGGGGGCCGATCGGCCCTTCCGGGAGGCCGGGGGGCACCGGTTGGCTTTGCGCATGTCCGAGAACCGCACGAGCCCCCTGGACGGGTACCGGCCGGGCTTCGTGGCCGAGGACCGCGCGGGACCGGCCACGCCGGCCACGGAAGGCGCGCCGGGCGGAGCGACCGTCGTACCGCTGTACGGCGAGATCGACCTGCTGACCACGGCCGCGCTGTCGGAGCGGCTCGACGCACTCACCGAGCATGCGCAGCCCGACCTGGTGCTCGACCTGCGGCCGGTCGCCTTCATCGACTGTGCCGGGCTCGGCGTCCTGTGCCGGGCCCGCAACCGGGCGCTGGCCCGGCGCGGCCGGCTGCGGCTGGTCGCCGACAGCGCGCGGTTGCTGCTGATCCTGCGCGTCACGGGTCTGTCCGAGGTCTTCGAGGTGCTTCCGCGGCTCCCGTAGCCCCGGCGGCGCACCGGCGGGCGCGCCCTGGCCGAGCTGTCACCACCGCAAGGAGGTGCCGCATGACGGGGGCGAGGAAGCGGCTGTGGCGGTGGCGCAGAAATCCGCTGCGCCGGCGCGAGGACGTCGTCGAGGCCTGGATCGTGCTGGCCGTGTGGATCGTCGTCGTGATCGGCGGAGGGGTCGCCGCGCTGCTGACGGCCCGCGCCGCGGAGAGCGAGTTCGCGCGGCAGCGCGCCCACCGGCACCCGGCGACGGCCGTCCTGCTCGCCGACGCGCCCCGAGACGCCACGGCGGCCTGGTCGACCGGCGGCCGGGTCCGGGCGCCGGTGCGCTGGACGGCACCCGACGGCACGTCCCGGACCGGGCGGACGCCGGTCGACGGCGACCTGAGGGCCGGTGCCCGTGTGGTGGTCTGGCAGGACGACCGGGGCCTGCTCGCCGCCACGCAGCCGACCGGCCGGCTGGAGGGTGCCGTGGAGGCCGGGTTCTTCGGCGCCGCGGCGGCCCTGGCCGTCGCCGCTCCGGCCTGCGTCGCGGGAGCCGTCGCCCGGGCACGGCTCGACCGGCGCCGCCTGGACCGCTGGGACCGGGAGTGGGGCCTGGTGGGTCCCCGCTGGGGGCACCGGACGGGTTGATCCGGTGGCACGCCGCACCCGTGCCGGTCGTCCCCGGGCAGGGCCGACCGGCTCCAAGCCGGCATCGACCGCGCTCTGGACCGGCCGGACGCGGCGGCTTCCGTACCGCCCGGACGGGCCGGGCGCCGCGCACGCGGCGTCCGGCGGGAGGTGCCACTTGCCGGTCGGCGGGGCCGTTCGGCCTCTGACGCGCCGAGGACGGTCACGGCAGAGTACGAACCGGACCAGGGGCCCGGACTCGGCCGGTGCCTGTCCCCTCTGCCGGAGAGGTGGACCGTCATGGAGCGAGTGATTCTTGCCAGCGCGGACAGGGCCGCGGCCGACTGGGCCGTGCAGGAAGTGCTGCTGCGCGGTCTGCCACTGGAAGTCACCTCCGGACGGCGCAGCCGGGCCGGAGGAGAGACGGAACTGATCGTCCGCACCCTGCACCGGCAGGGCCCCGGCACGGTCCGCACCTCCTTCGGGGTGGACGCCGAGGGCCCCGTGGTCCTCGTCCCGCGCGCTCCCGCCCGGCGCTGCGCCGACCGGGTGGTGCTGGGCGTGGACGCCCACGACCCGGCGAGCGCCCCGATCGGCTTCGCCTTCGACAGCGCACAGGTCCGCGCCATGCCCCTGCACGCCGTGCACGCCTGGTCACTGCCTCCACAAGCCCGCGAGCTGCCCTTCGCGGTCCCGGAGGAGGACCGCGGGGCCTGGGAGGACCAGGAAGTGCAACTGCTGGCCGACGTGCTGCGACCGTGGCGCGACAAGTACCAGGGTGTGCGCGTCCTCGAGGACGTGCTGCTGCTGCCGCCCGCCGAGGCGCTGCTGCACTGGACGGCGAACGCCGATCTCCTGGTGGTGGGGCTGCACACGGGCGCCGCGCCCGGGCCCACCGTGCGGGCCGTGCTGGACGCGGCCGCCTGCCCGGTCGCCGTCGTACCGGCGTAGCGCCCGCGCGAGGTGCGGCGCGGGCGCTGCGCCGGCAGGTGTCCGTCACGACACGGTCAGCTGTTCCAGCTCCAGTCCGCGACCTCGGGCAGGTCGGTGCCGTGGGCGCGGATCCAGGCGTCGTGGCGGGTGCGGGCGTCGGCCATGGCCTGGCGTACGGCGGCGGCGCGCACCGCGAGGCCGGGCACACGGTCGATGACGTCCATGACGAGGCGGTAGCGGTCGAGGTCGTTGCGCACGACCATGTCGAACGGGGTGGTCGTGGTGCCGGACTCCTTGTAGCCGCGGACGTGCAGGTTCCGGTGTCCGGTGCGGGCGTAGGCGAGGCGGTGGACCAGCCACGGGTAGCCGTGGTATGCGAAGATCACCGGTTTGTCGGCCGTGAAGAGACCGTCGTACTCGAAGTCGGTCATGCCGTGCGGGTGTGCCTCGTGCGGCAGCAGCCGGGTCATGTCGACCACGTTGACCACCCGCACCGCCAGCCCTGGCAGGTGCCGGCGCAGCAACTGCGCGGCGGCCAGCACCTCCTGCGTGGGGACGTCTCCGGCGCAGGCGAGGACCACGTCGGGTTCGCCGCCGTTCTCCGTGCCGGCCCAGTCCCAGATCCCGGCACCGCGCGCGCAGTGGACGCGGGCCTGCTCCAGGGACAGCCAGTCGAAGCACGGCTGCTTGCCGGCCACGACCACGTTGACGTAGTCGCGGCTGCGCAGGACGTGGTCGGCCACGGACAGCAGGGTGTTGGCGTCCGGCGGCAGGTAGACGCGTACCACCTCTGGGCTCTTGTTGAGGACGTGGTCGACGAAACCGGGGTCCTGGTGCGAGAAGCCGTTGTGGTCCTGGCGCCACACGTGTGAGGTGAGCAGGTAGTTGAGCGAGGCGACGGGGGCCCGCCAGGGCAGCCGGCGCGAGGTCTTCAGCCACTTGATGTGCTGGTTGACCATCGAGTCGACGATGTGCACGAACGCCTCGTAGCAGGAGAACAGTCCGTGCCGTCCGGTGAGCAGATAGCCCTCCAGCCAGCCCTGGCAGAGGTGTTCGGACAGGATCTCCAGGACCCTGCCGTGCCGGTCCAGGTGTTCGTCGACCGGGAGCGTCGCGGCCTGCCAGGCCTTTCCGCTGGCGTCGTAGACGGCCTGCAGCCGGTTGGAGGCGGTCTCGTCCGGTCCGACGAGGCGGAAGTCCCGGCGCTGCCGGGTGTCCTTCATGATCTGTTCGAGGAGCGCGCCGAGCACCCGGGTGGGTTCGTGCAGTGTGGTGCCCGGCTTGTCGACGGGGACCGCGAAGGTCTCGAGGGCGGGCATGGGGAGCTCGCGGACGAGCAGGCCGCCGTTGGCGTGCGGGGTGGCTCCGAGCCGCCTGGCTCCGTCGGGGACGCAGGCGAGGACGTCCGGGCCCGGCCGCCCGTCCGGGCCGAACAGCTCATGCGGCCGGTAGGAGCGCAGCCACTCCTCCAACTGGCGCAGGTGTTCCGGGTTTTCGCGGACCCCCGGCAGCGGGACCTGGTGGGCACGCCAGGTGCCCTCGACGGGTACCCCGTCCACCTCGGCCGGGCCGGTCCAGCCCTTCGGGGTGCGAAGCACGATCATCGGCCAGTGCACGCGCTCGCCGACGCCGTCCTCGCGGGCGGTGCGCTGCATCAGGGCGATGCGGTCCAGCGCCTCGTCGAGGGCGCGGGCCAGGGCACGGTGCACGGCGGCCGGGTCGTCGCCGGTGACGTGCAGGGGTTCATGGCCGTATCCCCGCAGCAGGGCGTCGAGTTCCTCCTCGGGAAGCCGGGACAGCACGGTCGGGTTGGCGATCTTGTAGCCGTTGAGGTGCAGGATCGGCAGCACGGCTCCGTCGTGGACCGGGTCCAGGAACTTGTTGGAGTGCCAGGAGGCGGCCAGCGGCCCGGTCTCCGCCTCGCCGTCGCCGATCACACAGGCGACCACCAGGTCCGGGTTGTCGAACGCGGCGCCGTAGGCGTGTGCGAGGGAGTAGCCGAGCTCGCCGCCCTCGTGGATCGAGCCGGGGGTCTCCGGCGCGACGTGACTGGGCACCCCGCCCGGGAAGGAGAACTGCCGGAACAGCCGCTCCATGCCGGCCGCGTCCCTCGACACGTCGGGGTACGTCTCGCTGTAGCTGCCCTCCAGCCAGGAGTTGGCGACCACCGCCGGTCCCCCGTGTCCCGGACCCCAGACGCACAGGGCGTCGAGTCCGCGCGCCTTGATCACGCGGTTGAGGTGCGTGTACACGAGGTTCAGGCCGGGCGAGGTGCCCCAGTGGCCGAGCAGCCGCGGTTTGATGTGCTCGGGGCTGAGCGGTTCGGTCAGCAGGGGGTTGGCCATGAGGTAGATCTGACCGACGGACAGGTAGTTGGCGGCGCGCCAGTGCGCGTCCAGGGTGCGCAGTTCCTCGTCGGTGAGTGCGGTGGCGTCCTGAGGGGCGTCCTGGGACATGGGAACTCCGGGAGTCGTCTTCGGTTGTCCGTAAGTGTGCGGGTGGATGTCAGGAAATTTCCGGTACCACGGCCACCGGGCATGCCGCGTGGTGCAGCACCCCGTGTGCGACCCGGCCGAGCTGGAGGCCGAAGTGCCCGTGGCGGCGCCGGGCGCCGACGACGAGCAGGTCGGCCTCGCGGGAGGCGGCGAGCAGCACGTCGCGGGCATGGCCCTCGACGGTGCGCCGGATCGGTTCCGGGCCGGGCGGTGCGTCCCGCAGTGCCTCCTCCACCGCCTCGGCCGCGCGGCCCTCCCACAGGTGGGCCGGGTCCCCGGCGAGCAGCGGATGACCGGTGGGCGTGTGCGCGGGACGCCGCCAGGCCCGTACGGCCTCCAGGGGCACTCCGCGCAGGCCGGCCTCCTCGATCGCGAACCGTGCGGCGGCCGAGCCCGCCGGTGTCTCGCCGACGCCGAGCACGACACGCCCCCGCGTTCCCGCGCGTGCCTGGTCGTCGTGGCTGCCGCGCAGCACGATCACCGGGCAGTGCGCGTGTCCGGCGACCGTCACACCGACGGAGCCGAGGAGCGCCTCGGTCATGTCGCCGAGGCCACGGCAGCCCAGCACCACCACGGCGGCGCTGCGGCTCTCCCGGACGAGCGCGTACTCCGGCTCCTCGGGCACCACGTCGGTGACGACCCGCACGCCCGGTCGCCGGCCGCGGGCGCGGCGTCCGGCGGCGTCGACGATGTGTTCGGCCCTCGTCCGCCGCGACGGTCCGCCCGGATCCTGCGCGAGCGAGGCGTCCTCGTGGCGCTCCCACAGGAACGCGTGCACCAGGCGCAGCGACGCCCCGCGCAGGGCGGCCTCGTCTGTCGCCCAGTCCATGGCGCGCAGGCTGGACTCGGAGCCGTCGACGCCTACGACGACGGGCAGGTCCGTTCTCACCGTCTCCTGCCGTGAGCCGAGACCCACGGTGACGGATCCGGGCATGGTCTCCTCCTCCTGGGGGTGCGGGATCCGGTTACAGCGTGGTGTCCCTAAGTCGGGTGCGCCAGGCGCCGAACGGCCGTCGGCGCGGGCCCGAACGGCCCTGCCTGCCGGGCGTGGAAGCCGAACGGCCCGCTCGGAGGGCCGGGCGGCCCCTTGGCCCGTGGCACCGCAGCCGCACAGGCTGGAGGCGGCGGGGCAGCCCGCCGCGAAACCCCACGGAGTCATCATGTACGGCACCCCGCACATCGTGAGCGACGTCATGACCCAGACGGTCGCCGCCGTCGGCCGGTGGGCCGGCTTCAAGGAGATCGTGGGGATGATGCAGGACTGGAAGGTCAGTGCCCTCCCCGTGCTCGAGGGCGAGGGCCGGGTGGTCGGTGTGGTCTCCGAGGCCGACCTGCTACCCAAGGAGGAGTTCCGGGACACCCCGGACGAGGACTACGTCCGGCTGCGCGGGCACGCCGACCTGGCGAAGGCCGACGCGCTCACGGCGGGAGACCTGATGTCCTCCCCCGCGCTCACCGTCCGGGCGAACGCCACCCTCGCCGAGGCCGCGCGCATCATGGCGCGGGGCCGGGTCAAGCGGCTGCCGGTGGTGGACGAGATCGGCCTGCTGCAGGGTGTGGTCAGCCGCTCCGACCTGCTCAAGGTGTTCCTGCGCGGGGACGAGGACATCGCCGAGCAGGTCCGGCGCGAGGTCGTGGCCCATCTGTTCCCGATGCCGTCCTCGGCCATCCACGTGGAGGTGGACGACGGGGTGGTGACGCTGATCGGCCGGGTCCGCGACACCTCCCTCGTTCCCGTGGCCGCACGTCTGATCCAGGCCGTCGAAGGTGTGGTGGACGTGCAGTTCGACCTCGCGCGGGCCGACGGGGCACGCCACCCGGCAGATTCGCTCGGTCTCTGAGGCGACGGAGGGCGCGCCCTTCGGACGGCGATGTGCGCGGGGCACGGAAGGTGCCGCCGCCCCGAATGCCCGAGTAGGGCCTGTCGGCCCTGGTGCGTGCGGCACCGGCGGGTGATGATCGGCCTGACGGTCGGTCCGCACCCCGTGCCCGACGGGGAACGGGAGGTCACCATGGCCGAGCCACGTACGTTCACGGAACAGGACCCGATCCGGGTGTTCCTGCTGGACGACCACGAGGTCGTACGACGCGGCCTGGCCGACCTGCTCGACGCCGAACCGGACATCTCCGTGGTCGGTGACGCCGACACCGCCGAGCACGCGCTCGCGCGCGGCCCCGCCCTGCGGCCCGATGTGGCCGTGCTCGACGTGCGCCTCCCGGACGGCGACGGCATCTCCGTCTGCCGGGAACTGCGCAGCCACATGCCCGAGCTGGCGTGTCTGATGCTGACCTCCTTCGACGACGAGGACGCCCTGCTGGACGCGATCATGGCGGGGGCCGCCGGCTATGTGCTGAAGCAGATCAAGGGTTCCGACCTGGTGTCGGCCGTGCGCACGGTCGCCTCGGGACAGTCGATGCTGGACCCCGCGACGACGGCCCGTCTCATGCACTCCCTGCGGGCGGATCCGGTCGGGCCGCCGTCGGTGCCGCCCGAGCTGGCGGGGCTGTCGCCCCGGGAACGGGACATCCTGGCGCTGATCGGCGACGGCCTGACCAACCGTGAGATCGGCAGGAAGCTGTACCTGTCGGAGAAGACCGTCAAGAACCACATCTCACGGCTGCTGGCCAAGCTGGGCGTACAGCGCCGGGTCCAGGCTGCGGTCCTCGCCTCCCACCTGGACGAAGAGGACGCCGGAGAACACCCCTCGCGGTGAGGGCGGGCGCGTCCGCGAACCGTGCGTACCGGACAGCCGGGCGCGGCGCGCCGGGTCCACTCGGCCCCTGTTCGGATCCGGGCGGCCCCTGCCCGCGGGCGGCGCCGGCCGCGCAGTCTGGACACAGGATCCGGTGTGCTCCTCGGCCCCTCGTCACCGCACGGGCAACGGCCGCGGCACGGGTGCCGGGACCGGAGCCGAAGGGAGGCCATCGTGATCACGCCAGCCCTGGACTCGGGCGCCGTCACCACACTCGTGGCGGATGCCACGGCGGCACCGTCGCTGCACAACGCACAGCCCTGGACGTTCCGCTTCCTGCGCGACAGCGGCGTCCTGCGCCTGTACGCCGACCTGGACCGCGCACTGCCCCGGACCGACCCGGACAACCGGGGCCTGCACGTGGGCTGTGGCGCCGCGCTGTTCAACCTGCGCGTGGCCGCCGCCGCGGCGGGGTGGGCGCCGGAGGTCCGGCTGCTGCCCGACGCGGACGATCCGGCGCTGCTCGCCGAGGCGGAGTTCGGTGGCACGGCACCGCCCGACGAGGACCTCGCCCTGCTGTACCCGGCGATCCCCCGCCGCCACTCCAGCCGTCTCCCCTTCCGGGAGGAGCGGATACCGGACGCGCTGAAGGACCGGCTGTGCGAGGTGGCACGGGCCGAGGGCGCGGATCTGCTGTTCCCCGGGGTCTGGCACGTGCGATCGGTCCTGGAACTGGTGCGGGACGCGGAGGGCCGGGAGGCACTGGATCCCGATGTCCGCGCCGAGACGGCCCGCTGGGCCCGGGCGGACGCGCCCGGCGCGGCGGCGGTCCCGGACGGGATCCCCGCCGACGCGTTCGGCCCCGGCCGGCGCGGCACCGGAAGCCCGGTGCGCGACTTCGCGGCCGGCCGCGCGATTCCCGGCCGCGCCTGGGCGACCTTCGAGAAGGACCCGCAGATCGCCCTGCTGGGCACCGCCCACGACGGGCCCGGGGACTGGCTGCGCGCGGGCCAGGCGCTGGAGCGCGTCCTGCTGCGGGCCACCGTGGACGGGCTGGTCGCCTCGGTGACCTCCCAGCCCCTGGAATGGCCGGAACTGCGGTGGGCGGCCCGCGACCCGGTCTCGGCCATGGCCCACGTCCAGATGGTGATCAGGCTGGGCTACGGCCCCGAAGGCCACCCGAGCCCGCGACGGGCGGTCCCCGTAGTACTCGACATCGTCTGAGGCGGGCGGGCCCGGCGGGGTCACGTCGTCTCGGCACGCACGATGACGACCGGGCAGCTCGCGTGCTGGGAGACGTGCTGGCTGACGGAACCGAGCAGGGCGCGGGCGAACCCGCCCTTTCCCCGGCTGCCGACGACCACGACCTCGGCACCCTCGGCGGCCCGCAGCAGGACGTCGGCGGCGTTGCCGTGCACCACGTGGGTCCTGACCGCGCCGGCCGCGTCCGCGCCGAGCACGTCGGTCAGTTCCTGGCGCATCCGCTGCCTGGCCTCGTCCTTGTCCACGTCCATGTCCACGGCGGGCCCCGACCAGCCGTACAGACCGGGCAGCTCCCACACGGTGACCGCGTCCACGACACCGCCCAGCAGCGCGGCGTAGCGCACGGCCCAGCGCAGCGCCGCGTACGAGGACTCCGACCCGTCCACACCGACCACGACCCGCGGCTCGGCGACATCCTTGTCCATGCGTCCACCTCTCCCGCGGCACTCGCGCCGCCCGACCGGTCGCCCCCTGCTCTCCACGCTGCGCGCAGCCACGCCGAGCCGCCACCGATGGGCCTCCGGGGGCATGACGGACGGCGTGCGCCGACGAGTCGCCGTTGCTTCCGGCCCCCCACGCGCCACCGCGGCGGCCCGTGGGCGAGTCCTGGTTCGGGACCCACGGACCTCGCCAGTGCCGTTCGGCCCCACCACAGGCGGCCGTTCGCGAGCCATCCTCTAGGAAAGCCAGAGCGGTCGAGGAGTGAGTGATCATGCGGCGGGAGCCATGAGCAGGCGAGCACGCGCCCGTCGGCGGGACGGACTCGCGCGCGGCGGCGACCGGTTGCCGACGCGCGGGGCGACGGCCGGGGCGGGCCGGTGGAGTGCCCGCGGGGCGGCCGGCGACTGGCTGCTGCTGCCCGGCGGCACGTGGCGGCGCGTCGAGACGATCCGGGTGCGGGCCCTGTTCGGCTGAATGAGGCAGCGGCACCGGTGGCCGGCTCAGGGCAGCAACCGCTGCTCCTTCGCCACCGCCACGGCCCCGGCCCGGGTGTCCACACCGAGCTTGTCGTAGATGCGGCGCAGGTGGGTCTTGACCGTGGCCTCGCTGATGTAGAGGGCGCGGGCGATGGCGTGGTTGGGCAGGCCCCGGGCGAGGTGGTCGAGGATGTCGCGCTCGCGCGGCGTGAGGGCCGGGCGGGGGTTGCGCAGACGGGACATGACCCGGTCCGCGACCGGCGGTGAGAGGGCGGGGCGGCCCTGGGCGGAGGCGTGGATCGCGGTGAAGAGGTCCTCGGCGCGCTCCGCCTTCAGCAGATAGCCGGTGGCGCCCGCCTCGACGGCGCGGGTGACGTCGGCGTCGGTGTCGTACGTCGTCAGGACCAGGACGTGCGGGGCGGGCGTGAGCGCACACAGCCGGCGGGTGGCCTCCACGCCGTCCATGCCGTCGCCCAGTTGCAGGTCCATGAGCACGACGTCCGGCGTCGCCTTGCGGGCCAGCGCCAGCGCTTCCTCGCCGCTGCCGGCCTCCCCTGGAGTGGCCGTCCGGCTCTCCGGGGCGCCCTGACTGCTTCGTCGGCACGGTCGCCGCCAGTGCCGCCGACACCACGAGCGCCGCACCCGCCGCCGTGGCCGCCCGCGGCGGGGACCTCACCGAGACCACGCACCTGACGCTCGACGCCGCCACCAAGGCGGCGCGGGCCGCCGTGGACGCCGCCGAGCGGGACGGCCGGCACGTGTCGGTGGCCGTCGTCGACCGCGACGGCACCACTCTGGTCACGCTGCGCGGCGACGGCGCCGGTCCGCAGTCCTACGAGTCCGCCGAGCGCAAGGCGTTCACCGCGGTCTCCTGGAACGCGCCCACCTCCGAGCTGGCCAAGCGGCTGGAGCAGGCCCCGACCCTGAAGGACATCCCGGGCACGCTGTTCCTCGCGGGCGGCGCTCCGGTCACCGCCAAGGGCGCCCCGGTCGCAGGCATCGGCGTCGCGGGCGCCCCGTCCGGCGACCTGGACGAGCGCTACGCCCAGGCGGGTGCGGCGACGCTCGGCCACTGAGCCCGGAGCGGGACGTGCCGGCAGCCGGCCGGTGCCGGGAAACCAGGTCGCTCCGCCGGTGGTGCACGCCGAAGGCGCCCGGGCGGCCCCTGTGGGCCGGCCGGACGCCTTCGGGTGGTCGGTCAGGACAGGTCGAAGCGGTCGAGCTCCATGACCTTCGTCCAGGCGGCGACGAAGTCCCGCACGAACTTCTCCTTCGCGTCGTCGCTCGCGTAGACCTCGGCGAGCGCGCGCAGCTCGGAGTTGGAGCCGAAGACCAGGTCGGCGCGGCTGCCGGCCCACTTCACCTCGCCCGTGGCGGCGTCGCGGCCCTCGAACGTGGTCTGGTCCTCGGAGGTCGCCGACCAGGTCGTGCCCAGGTCGAGCAGGTTGGCGAAGAAGTCGTTCGTCAGCGAGCCGGGCGTCTCGGTGAACACGCCGAGCTGCGAACCCTGGTGGTTGGCGCCCAGGACGCGCAGGCCACCGACCAGGACGGTCAGCTCGGGGGCGCTCAGGGTGAGCAGGTTCGCCCGGTCGAGGAGCAGGAACTCGGCCGGCAGACGGTTGCCCTTGCCCAGGTAGTTGCGGAAGCCGTCCGCGGTCGGCTCCAGCGCCTCGAAGGACTCGGCGTCGGTGTGCTCCTCGGTCGCGTCGACACGGCCCGGGGTGAAGGGCACCTCGACCTGGAAGCCGCCCTCCTTGGCCGCCTTCTCCACCGCCGCCACACCGCCGAGGACGATGAGGTCGGCGAGGGAGACCTTCTTGGCACCGGAGGAGGCGTTGAACTCCCGCTGGACGCCCTCGAGGGTGCGCAGCACCTGCGCCAGCTGGTCCGGGTCGTTGACCTCCCAGCCGCGCTGCGGCGTGAGGCGGATGCGGGCGCCGTTGGCGCCGCCGCGCTTGTCGCTGCCGCGGAAGGTGGACGCGGACGCCCACGCGGTGGTGACCAGCTGGGACACGGTCAGGCCCGAGTCGAGCAGCTTGGTCTTCAGGCCCGCGATGTCCGCGTCGTCGATCAGCTCGCCCTCGCGCTCCGGCAGCGGGTCCTGCCACAGCAGCGTCTCCTGCGGGACCTCCGGCCCGAGGTACAGCGACTTCGGGCCCATGTCGCGGTGGGTCAGCTTGTACCAGGCACGGGCGAAGGCGTCCGCGAACTCCTCGGGGTTCTCGTAGAAGCGGCGGGAGATCGGCTCGTAGATCGGGTCGAAGCGCAGCGACAGGTCGGTGGTGAGCATCCGCGGGCGGTGCTTCTTCTCCTGGTCGAAGGCGTCCGGCACGATCTCCGCGGCGTCCTTGGCGATCCACTGGTGCGCGCCGGCCGGGCTCTGGTCGGGCTCGTACTCGTACTCGAAGAGGTTCTTGAAGAACCCGTTGCTCCACTGGGTCGGGGTCGTGGTCCAGATGACCTCCAGGCCACTGGTGATGGCGTCCTTGCCCACACCCGTGCCGTAGGTGCTCTTCCAGCCCAGGCCCTGCTCCCCGAGGCCGGCGGCCTCCGGGTCGGCGCCCACGTGGTCGGCCGGGCCGGCGCCGTGGGTCTTGCCGAACGTGTGGCCTCCCGCGATCAGGGCGACGGTCTCCTCGTCGTTCATCGCCATGCGGCGGAACGTCTCACGGATGTCGCGGGCCGCGGCGATCGGGTCCGGGTTGCCGTTCGGGCCCTCCGGGTTGACGTAGATGAGGCCCATCTGGACGGCGCCGAGCGGGTTCTCCAGCTCGCGGTCCCCGGTGTAGCGCTTGTCGTCCAGCCAGGTGGTCTCGGGACCCCAGTAGACGTCCTCCTCGGCCTCCCAGACGTCCTCGCGGCCGCCACCGAAACCGAAGGTCTGGAAGCCCATCTGCTCCAGCGCGACGTTGCCGGTCAGGACCATCAGGTCGGCCCAGGAGATGTTCTGGCCGTACTTCTTCTTGACCGGCCACAGCAGGCGGCGGGCCTTGTCCAGGTTGCCGTTGTCCGGCCAGCTGTTGAGCGGGGCGAAGCGCTGCTGCCCGGCGCCGGCGCCGCCGCGGCCGTCGCTGATGCGGTACGTGCCCGCGCTGTGCCACGCCATGCGGATCATCAGCGGTCCGTAGTTGCCGAAGTCGGCGGGCCACCAGTCCTGGGAGGTGGTCAGCACCTCCGCGATGTCCTGCTTCACGGCCGCCAGGTCGAGCGCGTCGAACGCCGCGGCGTAGTCGAAGCCCTCGCCCAGCGGGTTGGCGACGGCCGGGTTCTTGGCAAGGATCTTCAGGTTGAGCCGCTCCGGCCACCACTGACGGTTGCCACCGCCCTGGGTGGGGTGCAGGGCCCGGTCGTGCGCGACGGGGCAGCCACCGCTCACCTCCTCCGACTTCGCGTCGGTGACGATCGCGTCGTGGTTCTCAGTCATGGCAATCCTTCCGAAATGGACGGAACTCGGTGCTCAGATACTCAGGAACTACGGCCGGCGGAGCAGTCGGGGCAGGTGCCCCAGTAGACGACCTCGGCCTCGTCGATCGAGAAGCCGTGGTCGTCGGACGCGGTCAGACAGGGCGCGTCCCCGACCGCGCAGTCGACGTCGGCGAGGGCACCGCACGAGCGGCACACGACGTGGTGGTGGTTGTCGCCGACGCGTCCCTCGAACCGGGCGGGGCTGCCGGCCGGTTCGATACGGCGTATGAGGCCGGCAGCGGTGAGTGCGTGCAGGGCCTCGTAAACGGCTTGCACGGAGATGTGACCTACACGGTCACGGACCCCGGAGGCGATCGCCTCGACGCCGAGGTGGTCGCCGTCCCGGACGGTCTCCAGCAGCGCGACGCGAGCCGCCGTCACGCGCAGGCCGGCACCGCGCAGCTCCTCTGCGGGGGTCGGAGTCTGGGATGCGGTCATGGCTCCTGAACCTATCCTCAAAAACACGAGGGGTTCAAGAAAACGAACGATGCAATTCTGGCCCCCCTGTCTTCGGCCGGTGTTTACCCGCGCGTGGCTTTGCCCGGCCCGGCCGGAACGTGCACCGGAGCCTGCGGGCATGAACGCATCCTGTGGCCGCGCGTCCCGCCCGGCGGTGCGCCGGGCCGCCGGGTCCACCGAAGGGGTGAGCCCCGCGGCCCGGCCCGGCGCGTCAGCCGTGGCGACATGCCTCCCTCGCGTACCGGCGGGCCAGGGCATGGAAGGCCTCCTTGGGTTCCCAGTGCCAACCGCGGGCCGGGTCGTACGGGCGGTTCTCGATCGTCCGCGTGATGGCGTAGCTCGCCAGGTCTAGGTCGTGCCGCGGGTCTCCGGGGCGGTGCGGGGCGTCCGGGGTGACGAACTCGTAGGCCATGGCCGCGTACAGGTTCATCGAGGAGAAGACGTCGAGGAGTCCCGTGAGGTAGGCGGCCTGGGTCCGTTCGCTGCGGACCGGGTCGCCCTTGATCTCCGCCGGGTTCTTGCGGTCGTCCACGATGTCCCAGCCCATGCCACCGGTCTCGGGTGCGCCGACGTAGGCGCAGGTGCCGAACTCGGTGATGGCCAGCGGCTTGCCCCAGCGCAGGAAACCGCGCAGCTCCCGTACATGGTCGGCGGGCTCGGAGAAGTACGAGTAGTAGTCGATGCCCACGATGTCGAAGAGCCGCCAGTCCACCTGGTCCTCCTGGGCTGCCGCGTAGCTGAGCCGGCCCCGGAAGACGGAGCGCCCGACCGCGGCCGCCTTCGCCGTGAAGCGGTCCAGCCGGCGTTGCATCCGCACGGGGTCGACGTTGCCCTCCAGCAGGTTCCGGATACGTTCGACGGCGTTGTCGCCCGGGACGATGCCGGGCACGTACAGCCAGAACTCGCAGCCCACGCCGAGGTCGACGCCGGCGCCCTGCCGGCGCAGCCGCTCCGCGAACCTGCCGGTCTCGGCGAGGTGGTCCAGGATGTCCCGTTCGGGGACGTCGCCCAGGGTCGGCTGGAGCCACACGTGCAGTCCGCGTTCCGCGGCCTCGGCGGCGGTGGCCGTGAGGCGCTCCACGCCGTCCCCGGTGACGTCCACGGTGTCGGCGTGCAGGTCGTCGCGGATCACTCGGATGTCGCTGTGCATGCGGACCGGGTCGAAGCCGGTCGCCGGTGTCTCGCCCGCGCCGACGGTGTAGACGACGCCCCGATGGCACAGTCCCTGCCGCTGCCGCCCTCGCGCGGCCCGGGCCGTGCCCGCCGGGAGCAGCGTCGCGGCGAGCCCGGCGGAGGCCGTACCGGCGAGGAACTGTGCGCGGTTGATCCCTCTGGTCTTCTGCATACGGCCACCCTGGCGGGCACAAGCCCTGCGGCGCCGTCCCCCGATGGTCTACGGCAGCGGGCCGAAGGAAGGGGATCGGGCGGCGAAAGTCGTGGTTCGCGGGCGGTCGTGCCGTCATGTCCGGAGACAATCCACAAGCAGGGGATGTGCAGGACATGAACGGCACTGGACGAGACGCTGGTCGACGCGAGGCGCAAGGGCGAGGAGGTCACCGGCGAACCGGAACCTCCCGAGGCGACCAACGTCGTCGACCTCATGGAGGCGCTCGACCGGAGCATCGCGGACAGCCGGTCCCGGGGCCGCACCGGTGGCGGCGCAGGGCGCACGCGATCCGGTGCCCGGAAGGGCGGCTCCCGCACCGGCGGCCAACTGGCGTCCCTGTCGAACGCGCAACTGTACGAGCGGGCCGCCGAGGCGGGTGTGAAGGGCAGGCCGAGGATGGCCCGCGACCAGCTCGTCGAGGCACTGGCCGCGGCGGCCCGGCCTGCCCCGCGACGGTTACCGTCCGGCTCCCCCGCCGGTCAGCCCGCCGTCACGTGGACGTAGTCACCGGCGGCGTTGACCGCTCCGGTCGTGCCGGTCCCGGCGAAGCTCCAGCGCCAGTAGCCGCTCGCGGTGGCCTTGGCGGTGGTCTTCAGAGCGCCGCCCGTCCCGCTGGTCACCGTCTTCACGGTGCTGTAGGTGGTGGTCCCGGCCTTGCGGAACTGCAGCTTCACCGGCTGGCCCGGGAAGCCGCCGTAGGTGCCGTTGTTCCAGTTGGCACGGCTCAGCACCCCCTTGACGGTGAGGGTCTTCCCCACGGCCACCGGCTCGGGGGAGGCGTCGGCGGTGAGCCTGGCGGCACGCTTCATCAGGAAGGTGCCCGCGTCGTCCTTCTGGACGAAGTCGAAGTCCTCGGCGTCCACGGAGGTCCACACGTGCCAGGTGCCGGCGGTGGAGTTGGTGTGGGGCGTACGGGGGCCGACGGTGATGTCGGTGGTGCAGGTGGAGGTCGTCTCGCTGCCGGGGACCGCGGAGCAGGACATGGGAGTGTCCGAGCCGGGCCCCGCATGGCCGTCGGGGTTGTCGAACGAACCGTGGTACACCCAGCCGTACGCGTCCTTGATCCCCGAGTTGTCACTCGCCGTGATGCTGAGGGTGAAGGTCTTCGACCCGGTGGCGCCGAGCACGACCGGCTTTCCGCCGTTGACGACGACCTGAAGGATCTGGGTGTCCCCGTCGCCCGCGTCGGCGTCGGCGCTCGTGGCGGCGAGGGCGGACAGGACCAGCGCGCCCGACAGGGCGGTAACGGCACCACGTATCAACATGTGTCCTCGTAATGATGAGTTGTCCGCCCGGAACCGGGACAGAAGTCGAAACCGAACGAATAGTAGTGATCCGACCACCGCTCGGCCGCCGTTTTCGTCATCCCGGGCCGGACGGGTCGGCTTCACTCGTGCGGGTGCACCCGGTGCCGCCGTCCGTGGCATCTCCCGGGTTCCGTCGTTCGGCAGCAGTGTGACGTTCGCAACGTGGCGTGAATGAGACGGGGTGAACGGGCAACGTTCCCCTTCATGCCCCACGCGAACCTCCTGCGGCAGGTGATTCGATGAGCACGGCGACGCCCCGGGCGGCCCCGGCGCCGCCCGCACGAACCGGCACGGCCCCGGCCTCGGCCAGATCGTCCGTGCCCGCCGCCATGTCCTCCCTGCCATCGCTCACCGGCCTTCGCTGGGTGGCGGCGCTGCTGGTGTTCGGCCTGCACGTGAACAACTTCGGCTACTTCGGCGGCGACGCCGGCCGCATCGTCACCTGGGGATTCGGGGCCGGCGCCACGGGAGTGTCGTTCTTCTTCGTGCTCTCCGGTTTCGTGCTGACCTGGTCCGCGCGGCCCCGTGACCGCGCGCTCGCCTTCTGGCGCCGGCGCATCGCGCGGATCTACCCGGTGCACCTGGTCACCCTCGGCGTCGCGTTCCTCATGGCGTACACGCTGGCCCATCAGGCGAAGCCGAAGCCCTCGCAGGCCCTGGCCAACGCCTTTCTCCTGCACTCCTGGTGGCGCCCCTGGTGGCAGACCCTGAACCCGGTCAGCTGGTCGCTGGCCTGCGAGGCGTTCTTCTACGCGGTCTTTCCGCTGCTGATCCTGCTGCTGCGCCGGCTCGGCGCGCGGGGCGCCACGGCGCTCGGCGGGCTGTCGGTCGTGGCGGTGCTGGTCCTGGCCAGGGCGGACGCGCACCACTGGACGAGCCAGGCGCTCTACTCGCTGCCCGCCGCCCGGCTGCCCGAGTTCGTGCTCGGCGCCGTCACGGCCCGGCTGGTGCTGCTCGGCCGGTGGCGCGGGCCCGGTCTCGAGGCCTCGCTGGCCCTGGCGATCATCGGGTACTTCCTGGTCCCGCAGGTGACGCCCGGATACTCCGCGACCGTCTGCACCATCGCCGGGTTCTCCCTGCTCATCCCGGCGGCGGCCGTCGCCGACCTGCACGGACTGCCCTCGCTGTGGCGGCACCGGCGGCTGGTGCGCCTGGGCGAACTGTCGTTCGCCTTCTACATGATTCACCTGCTGGTCCTGCGCGCGGGCACGAACCTGCTCGGCAACAAGCCGCACTTCGGGGTATGGACCGGCCTGGCGGTCACCGCCGTCGTCTTCACCGTGTCCCTCGCGCTGTCGTGGCTCCTGTACGAGGCGGTGGAACGCCCGGCGAGACGCCTGCTGCTGCGCGGCCGCCGTACCGGCGACAGATCCGCCCCGCGGCGGGAGCCGGCCGCCTCCCGCGATGAGGCCCCGGCCACGGCGCCCGACTGAGCCGGTCCGTCCCGCCGCTCGGGCCGGTGCTCCCCGCACCACGATGCGCCCTGGCCCGGTACGCGAACGGGCGGTAGAAACACCCAGGTGCCGGGTCGGCTGCGGGAGGCTGGGGGTCGGATGGACCGGAACATACGTACGGTGGAGGACGTGCTGAAGCTGCTGGACGGGCTGTTCGCGCCGGAGGACGACCGGTGGACGGGCGGGGCGGCCTCCTGGTGGGACGAGTTCTACGGCGACCGGTCCAGGCCGGTGCCGTTCTTCGCGGCGAAGCCGGACGAGAACCTGGTCGGGTACCTGGACCGCGGCCTGATCACGCCCGGGCGGGCCCTCGACCTGGGCTGCGGCCCGGGGCGCAACGCGCTGTACCTCGCCTCGCGCGGTTTCGAGGTGGACGCCGTGGACCTCTCTCCGGCGGCCGTCGCCTGGGGCGAGGAACGCGCCCGGGCGGCGGGAGCCGACGTGCGCTTCCACCATGGCGACGCCTTCGCCCTCCGCCGGGAGGCGCTCCGCGGCCCGTACGAGCTGATCTACGACTCGGGCTGCTTCCACCATCTGCCACCGCACCGCCGGATCAGCCACCTCGCTCTGCTGGAGCGAATGTTGGCCCCCGGCGGTCATTTCGCGCTCACCTGTTTCGCGGCCGGGCGGATGGGCTCCGAGCTTCCCGACGCGGCCTTCTACCGCTCGTCCGGTCTGCGGGGCGGCCTCGCCTACTCCGCCGAGTCGCTGCGCCGGATCTTCTCCGGTCTGACGGAGGTCGAGCTGCGTCCCATGCGCGAGGAGACGGACGACGCACCGCTGTTCGGGAAGTCGTTCCTGTGGACGGCCCTGTTCCGGCGTCCCGCCCAGTGCGGCGAACCGGATGCATAGGCTGCCCGCAGGCAGGAACCCGTGCCTCTCACACAGCCGACAGGACGAGAGGTGAACTCATGTCGCAGGTCGAGCAGTCCGTGCGGGTCGACGTCCCCGTGCGCGCCGCCTACAACCAGTGGACCCAGTTCGAGACCTTCCCCGAGTTCATGGAGGGGGTGGAGCGCATCGAGCAGCGCACGGACACCCTCACGCACTGGGTGACGAACATCGGCGGGGTCCGGCGGGAGTTCGACGCGGCGATCACCGAACAGCGGCCGGACGAACGGGTCGCCTGGACCAGTGTGGACGGTGAGGCGAAGCAGGCCGGCGTGGTCACCTTCCACCGCATCGACGACTCCACGACGAAGGTCATGCTGCAGATGGAGTACGACCCCGAGGGCCTGGCCGAGAACGTCGGCGACAAGCTCGGCTTCGTCAAGCGGCGAGTTTCCGGGGATCTGCAGCGGTTCAAGGACTTCATCGAGCAGCGCGGCGGCCTGGAGACCGGCGCCTGGCGCGGCGAGGTCGGCGGGCCGCACGGCAGCGGCGGGTACTGATCCGTCGCACTCCCGGGTGACATGCACAACAGCCAGGAGAGGCCGCGCCGATTCGGGGTAGACGGCTCTGCGAAACCGGCCCGGCGGCCCTGAACGCCGGCGCCGCTGGACGCAGAGAGGGAGCCGTGGCGGACGTGGGCGGAAGGGCGACCGGCGAGTTCCGGTGGGCGGGTGCGGGACTTCGCGCCCGCCCACCGCGCCGGTGCCCGCGCGCGCCCGTGGTGCCGCCGGCCCCGGCCACCGCACGGCAGCGGGCGGGCCCCGGAGGGCGGCGCGCGTCCGGCGCGCCGGACGCGCGAGCAGGCGGAGGGCCCGACGGCCGGTGCGGTCGCGTCGAGCCCTCTCGTGCGCGCCGGATCGGGCCCGCCAGGACGCAACTCGGGCCGTGCGGCCGGGGTTTGGCCCGGTCAGGGCCGCGAGGCCACCGTTGCCACATGACAATGATCAGCTCTGGGCCGGCCGACCGGCGGCGGCTGCACCAGGTTGTCGGAAGGGAGAGGATGTACGTGCCGGAGCAGGACGCGGACGTGTCGGCGCAGCAGTTGGTGAGTTCCTTTCTGGAGCAGCGCCGGGAACAGATCGCCCAGCGCTGGGCGGACGCCCCGTTGTTCAGTTCGGTCTTCACCGTTTCCCGCGACGAGGTGGTCGAGGCCTGCAAGGCCGTCGTGGACGCCCTGACCGACGTCGCGATGAGCGGACGGCTGGAGGACGTCGCCGCCCCCGGCTTCACCACCGTGCGCGAGCAGTTGGGCCGGATGGCCGCGACCCGGGCCCGCACCGGATCCACCCCGGCGCAGATCGCCGACGAGGTGGCCGGACTGCGCGCCCCGGCGGTCCGGATGCTGCGCGAGGAGTTCCCCGACCCACACGGCCCCGAGGCGCAGGAGAGCGTGCTCGCCCTGACCCTGATCATGGGCACGCTGCGCCTGGTGGTGATGGAGACGGCGCTCAGCGAGGGTGAGGACCTGATCGCGCGGCAACGGCAGCAGCTGCTCGAAGTGGCCACGCCGGTCATCGAGCTGTGGGAGGGAACCGTCGCCGTACCGCTGATCGGGACCCTGGACAGCGCGCGCAGCCAGGTGGTCATGGAGTCCCTGCTGGAGGCGATCGTCGACCAGCGGGCCCGGTACGCCATCCTGGACATCACCGGTGTGCCCACGGTCGACTCGCTCGTCGCGCAGCACCTGATGAAGACGGTGGCCGCCGCGCGGCTGATGGGCGCCGAGTGCATCGTCTCCGGCATCCGTCCGGCGATCGCGCAGACGATCGTGCAGCTCGGCATCGACCTCGGGTCGGTGATCACCCGTGGCTCGCTGGCCGACGCGCTCGGCTATGCCCTGAGCCGGCAGGGCATCGAGATCTCGTCCCCCGCGGACGCGGCAGCGAGCGCCCGGTGAACCAGCCCGTTCCCGGTCAGGCCCAGGTGCCCGTGCTGGCACTGGGCGAGGTCCTGCTCGTCACGCTGCAGGGCGAGCTGCACGACGGCATGGCCGAGCAGCTCCAGCAGGACATCACCGGCCGCGTCGCCACCAGCAGGGTGACGGGTGTGGTGATCGACATCTCCGGCGTGGACATCGTCGACTCGTTCCTCGGGCGGGTGCTCGCGGAGATCGCCTCGACGGCCCGTCTGCTGGCGACCGGTACGGTCCTCGCGGGCATGCGGCCGGCCGTGGCGATCACGCTGGTCGAGCTGGGGCTCACCCTGCCCGGCCTGGTCACGGCCCTCGACGTCGACCGCGCCATGGAACTGCTGTCGTCGGGAGGTACCTGATGCCGGCGTCCGGCCAGGCGTCCGCGACCAGCCTGCCCATCGGCTCGGACGGGGATCTGGCCTGGGTCCGGCAGGAGGTTCGGCAGTGCGCGGCGCGGCTCGGTTTCGGTCTGGTGCAACAGACCAAGCTGGTGACCGCGGCCAGTGAACTGGCCCGCAACACGCTGGTGCACGGCGGTGGCGGCCGGGTGGAGATCACTCAGCTGGACGACGGACGCGGCCGGGGGCTGCGGATGTCCTTCGCCGACGAGGGGCCGGGCATCCGTGACCTCGACCTGGCGATGACCGACGGCTACACCAGCGGTGGCGGACTCGGGCTGGGGCTGAGCGGCGCCAAGCGCCTGGTGCACGAGTTCCACGTCGACACCGAGCCCGGCCGGGGCACCACGGTCACGGCCGTCGCCTGGGTCACCCATGTGCCGTCCTCCCGTCCGGGGGTGGGATGAGCCGGGTGTGGGAGGTCCCGGTGCACGACTCGACGCGCGTGCGGGACGTCCGTGTCGCGGTGGAGCAGGCGTGCGCCCACGCGGGGCTGGACCGGGACCGTACGGCGGTCGCCGCTCTGGTGGCCACCGAGCTGGCGACCAACCTGCTCAAGCACGCGGGCGGGGGCCGCATGGTGGTGAACCAGGTGGGCGGTCCTGCCCTCGACGTGCCGTCCGGTGGGCGGTCGGTGCAGCTGTGCTCGCTCGACCACGGGCCGGGCATCGCCGATGTCGGCGCGGCACTGCGGGACGGGTACAGCACCGCCGAGGGATCCCTCGGCGCGGGCCTGGGCAGTTGCCGGCGGATCGCGAACGCCTTCCACCTGTACAGCGTTCCGGGCCGGGGCACGGTGGCGACCGCCCGGATCGACCCGGTGCCCGCCGGCCGGCGGGCCCCGGCGCGGGAGGTGCCGGTGGGCGGGATCACCCTGGCGCTCGCGCAGGCCGAGCACTCCGGGGACGCCTGGGGCTGGGTGCGGTCGGGCTCCCTGCTGACGCTGCTGCTCGCCGACGGCCTCGGCCACGGCGCCAGGGCCGCGCAGGCCTCCACCACGGCGGTCGAGGAGCTGCGCCGCGCCGCGCATCTGTCGCCGCCGGAGATCCTGCGCCGACTGCACACCGCGCTGCGGCGCACCCGGGGCGCGGCGGCGGTCGTGGCGCAGGTGGACGCCGACCGGCGGGAACTCCGCTTCTCCGGGGTCGGCAACGTCGGCGCCCGGCTGCGCACGGCGGACGGCTGGACGTCCCTGGTCTCCCACCCCGGCATCGTCGGGGCGTACTTCCCCGCGCACGTGCCGCTGCGCCGGGTGTCATGGGGTGCGGACAGCCTGCTCGTGGTGCACAGTGACGGGCTGCCCGGCCGCTGGGCGCCGCCCGACGACCCCCGCCTCCTCACCCATGATCCGACGGTGGTGGCCGCGACGGTCCTGCGCGACGCCGGCAGTCCCGCCCGCCCCGTACGCGACGACACCAGTGTGGCCGTACTGGCCCCCGACCGCCGGACCATCGCCCATGACAGCCGCCTCTGACACCTGGACCATCGCCTCGACCGCCGACGCGGCCCGCGCCCGTGCCCTGCTGGCCCGGCTCACGGCGGACGCCGGCGTGCCCGCGCTCGACCGCGCCCGCTTCCTCGCCGCGTTCACCGCGCGGCTGCGCCGCTGCCTGGACACGGGCGGCGCCGAGGTCGGCGTCCGCGCCGACGCGGCGGGACGGCTGCACGTCGCCGTACGGCAGCCGGGCCGGCCGGAGCCGTGGCGGCACACCCTCTCCTGCCCCGCTCCCCCGCCCAGGCCGCTGCCGGGTTCCGCCGACCTGGACGGTGCGCGGCTCGACCAGGCGGTCCTGGACGCCGACGCGGACGCGGCCGCGATACTGCAGAGCCTGGCCGAGACCGAGGAACTGGTCCGCTTCCACCGTGAGGAGCTGCACCAGACCAACCAGGGCGTCCTCGCGCTGCACGCCGAGCTGGAGGCGGCGGCGCTGGCCCAGCACGAACTCCTCGACGCCGAGCGGGCCGCGCGGGCGGCGGCCGAGAACGCCCGCCGGCTGCTCACGTTCCTGGCGAACGGGAGCGCCGCCCTCAACGCCTCACTGAACCACGAGGACATCCTGCGCCGGCTGCCCGACCTGCTCGTCCCGGAGTACGCGCGGCACGTCGACATCTGGCTCGTGGACGACGAGCGCACCCCCGCGGGCGGCCGCGCGGCCGCCGCGGTGACCGCGGCGCGCACCGGGCGCCCCCAGCACGCGGCCGCCCACCCCGGCGAGCTGCCGGGCGTCGACGACGCGCCTGCCTCCGCCCTCTCCCCGGACCGGCCGCTGCTGTGCATCCCGCTCGGCGCGCGCACGGTGCAGGGCGTGCTGACGCTGGCCGCGCCTCATGACCGCTTCGACCCGGACACCACCGTGATGCTGCTCGAACTGGCCCGGCGGGCGGGCATCGCCCTGGACAACGCCCGCCGCTACGAGCAGCACCGGGACGTGGCCGAGGCGCTGCAGCGCGCCCAGCTCACCGAACTGCCCGGCACGCCCGGGCTGTCGCTGGCCGCGCGCTACCTGCCGGCCACCCACGGCCTGAACATCGGCGGGGACTGGTACGACGCCTTCCCGCAGCCCGACGGGAGTGTGCTCGCGGTGATAGGGGACGTCACGGGGCACGGGCTGCGCGCGGCCGTCATCATGGGGCAGTTGCGCACCGCGCTGCGCGCGTACGCGGTCGAGGGCAACGGACCCGCCCGCATCCTCACGCTGCTGCACCGGATGCTCCGTCACCAGCAGCCGGAGCTGTACGCGACCTGTGCGATCGCCCGTTTCACGCCGGGCGATCCCACGGTGGTGTGGGCCGCCGCCGGACATCCGCCGGCCATCGCGCGCGAGCCCGGCGGCGCGGTGCGCGTGCTGGAGGCCAAACCGGGGATCATGCTGGGTGTGCCGGTCTCCCACGAGTACGAGGATTCCACCGTCCGGCTGCCCGCCGGATCGACCCTCGCGCTGTACACGGACGGCCTGGTGGAACGGCGGGCCGCCGGGATCGACGCGGGCATCGAGCGCCTCGCGCAGGGTCTGGGGGCGCTCGGGGCGGCGGAGCTGGAGGACCTGGACGCGGCGGCCGAGTCGCTGCTGAAGCCGATGCTGCACGACTCCGAACACGACGACGATGTCTGTCTGTTGCTCTGCCGCACGACGGCGTCCTGAACAGCCCCGTGGGGGGGGGGGAGGGGGGGGGGGGGGGGGGGAAGGGGGGGGGGAGGTGGGAGGAGGGGGGGGGGGGGGGGGGGGGGGGGGGGGATGGGGGGGTGGTTGGGGTTCGGG
>NZ_JBWKFL010000011.1:176948-200716 GCF_056434305.1 Streptomyces sp. NPDC044061
GAAAGCGGCAGCAACACACCACAAAACAAAGCGAAGGTTTTTCTCTTCCCCTACCCCGAAAACAGCCCCCCCAAACCCCCCCGTACCCCCCCCCCGGGGGGGGGGCCCGCCCCACGGGACGGCTTCACTTCGAGGTACAGGAGTTGCCGGCGGCCGGGTTCAGCAGCCCGATGATGTCGATGCTGTCGCCGCACAGGTTCAGGCCGAGGTCGACCGGGACCTGGACGACGTTGCCCGACACGACGCCCGGGCTGTCGGTGGCGACGCCGACCGGGGTCGGGTCGGCCGCGTGGGCGGCCGTCGTGCCCGCGAGGGCGAGGGCACCCGCCAGGACTCCCGTGGTAACAAAGCTGCGCATACGCATGAGTTGCCTCACTGGTAGACGTAGGGACCCTTCCATCACACCGGCGAGGCGCGTCGGCCGCCCGTCCTGGTACGCCGTCCGGGACTCCTCCGATCAGGTGGTCGCGGGGAACCGTTCCCAGACCCGGTGCGAGCCCAGCAGCTGGGCGAGCTGCTGCAGCACGGTGGTTGCCCCGTCGCCGGCGACCACACCGGGGGCGTCGAGCGGGATCCCGGCCGCCTCCAGTGCGACCTCGCCGCCCTTGGCCGCCCCGATGGCCTTGCCGTGCCGGTACGCCTCCGCCAGCAGCAGTCCCACCCGGGGGTCGGGGGTGCCCTGTCGGGTCGCGGGCCGTCCCGCCTTGGCGTCACGGGCGCCGTAGGCGTCGGTGCCGACCCCGGGCGTCCCGGCCACCAGCAGGGCGTCGAACTCCACCGAGCGTGCGGTGGCGTAGGTCCGCTGGACGGCGAGGGCCTCCGTGCCGTCGCCGAGGGTGCCGCCGGCCGGTGCGACGACGAGCGGGACCATACCGCTGTCCAGCACCTCCTGGCGCACGGCGCGTACGCCGTCGAGGTCTCCGTCGGGGCCGGTGACGATGCCGACGATCCGGCCGTAGGTGGGCCAGGAGTGGCCGACCTGGGAGAGGGCGGGGCTCGGCTCGACGTCGGCGAGGGGCACGGTCGGCTCGGGCGCGGGCAGTCCGAGTCCGGCGGCGACGCCCGCGCACAGCTCCGGGTCGATGTTGGCGAGGACCTGCAACGCCCGCTCGCGGATGGCCTGTTCGTAGCACTTGGCGAGTTCGAAGGAGTAGGCGCCGATGATGTGCTCGCGCTCCACGGGGCTCATGCTCAGCCAGAACCGGCGGGGCTGGCTGAAGTGGTCGTCGAACGTCTCGGGTGCCTCCCGGACCTTGCTCGCCTCCGGCACCCGCACGGGCGTCTCGACGTAGGCGCCCGGGTCGGCGCCCGCGGTGAACGGGCAGCCGCCGTCGAGGGAGTTGGGCCGGTAGGGAGCCACGCCGCGGTGCACGGCCGCCTGGTGGAAGCCGTCGCGCAGCATGTCGTTGACCGGCGCGTGCGGCCGGTTGATCGGGATCTGCGCGAAGTTGGGACCGGCCAGACGGGTGATCTGGGTGTCCAGATAGGAGAAGAGCCGCCCGGCGAGCAGCGGGTCGTCGGTGATGTCGATGCCGGGGACGAGGTGGCCGGGGTGGAAGGCGACCTGCTCGGTCTCGGCGAAGAAGTTGGAGGGGTTGCGGTTGAGGGTGAGCAGCCCGAGCGGCTGCACGGGCGCCAGTTCCTCGGGGACGATGTTCGTCGGGTCCAGCAGGTCGATGCCCTCGAAGGTCTGCTCGGGGGTGTCGGGGAAGGTCTGGATGCCGAACTCCCACTGCGGGTAGGCACCCGCCTCGATGGCGTCGGCGAGGTCCCGGCGGTGGAAGTCGGGGTCGACGCCGTTGACGATCTGGGCCTCTTCCCACACCAGGGAGTGCACGCCCAGCTTCGGCTTCCAGTGGAACTTCACCAGGGTCGTCTTTCCGGCGGCGTTGACCAGCCGGAAGGTGTGGACGCCGAAGCCCTCCATCGTCCGGAAGGAACGCGGGATGGCCCGGTCGGACATGTTCCACAGGGTGTGGTGGGTGGCCTCGGTGTGCAGGGTGACGAAGTCCCAGAAGGTGTCGTGGGCGCTCTGGGCCTGCGGGATCTCCCGGTCCGGGTGCGGCTTGCCGGCGTGGATGACGTCCGGGAACTTGATCGCGTCCTGGATGAAGAACACCGGGATGTTGTTGCCGACCAGGTCGAAGACGCCCTCGCTGGTGTAGAACTTCGTCGCGAAGCCCCGGGTGTCGCGGACCGTGTCCGAGGAGCCGCGGGAGCCGAGGACGGTGGAGAAGCGCACGAAGACCGGGGTCTCGACGTCCTCGGCGAGGAAGGCCGCCTTCGTCACGTTCGCCGCCGAGCCGTAGCTGCGGAAGACACCGTGCGCTCCGGCGCCGCGGGCGTGGACCACGCGCTCGGGGATGCGTTCGTGGTCGAAGTGCATCACCTTCTCCCGCAGATGGTGGTCCTGCAGGAGCACCGGGCCGCGGGGGCCTGCCTTCAGCGAGTGGTCGGTGTCGTACAGCCGGGTGCCCTGGGCGTTGGTCAGCCAGCTGCCGCTCTGTGCCATCCGCGCCTGGTCGGCGCCGGTGGGCCGGCCGGTCGGCGAGACGGTGTCCGGGCCGGTCTGGTCGGGCTTCGGAGGCAGCGGCTCGCGGGCCTCGGTCGGCTCCGCCACCGGCGGCGACTCGGGGCCCGGCTTCCCCGGGATGCCATCCTCCGGGCCCTTGCCCTCACCCTGCAGCGCGCTCGCCACTTTGTCCGCCGCTTGCTCGAGGGGGTTGGTCTCGCTCATCAGAAGCATTCCTTCGCTGGTCATGGGGGCGGGCCCGGAAGGGGCGAAGCAGGGTGTCCGGTACACGGAAACCGGCATACGCCACGATGCGCACATATCCTGCGAAAACATCAAACATGGCCCTCACACCGAGGTCCCCGGGCCGTGGCGTCCGAAACCGGGGATCCAAAGACAATTCCCGGTGGGTGAAGTCGGGCCGACGCACGGCTCCTTGGCGGTGCGACCGGCCCTTCGGACGTGATCATCCGGACCCGGGGACCAGCGGGCGGGGTCAACCGCCCCCTGCCGAGGGTGGGGTCGCAGGAGGGCCGGTTTCTTGACCCGGAAGCGGGCCGGCACCCGCGCCCGCACACGCCACCCTAGGCGCTGCGCCCGGACCGCGCAGTTCGGGTACCCCCGGTCAGCGGCGTGCCACGACCCCGACGGTTCCGATGCCTCACGGGGCAGGACGGCCTGTTCCAGCTCCAGCGCCCCGGGCCCCGGGAGGTGGACCGCGGACCGCCGTTCGACCGAGTCGGCGCTCTCCACCAGCGAGCGCAGGCAGCCAACGAGGACCTTCTCGGTCTCGTCGTCGTCCGGATGGGTGATGGAGGCGCTGATCCGGCAGGTGTCCGAGCCACCCACCCGGTGCCGCACCGACCGTGTTGCACTCGCCGTGCACGCCAAACGCACGGGGGGCCGGTGTCGGAGAGCCCGTTCGGTGGAACCCGGACCCGGCATGGGAGTCGCCCGCCGACCCGCAGGAGGCCGAGGTGTCCAGCCCGGAGATGCCGTACCGCCAGGTATGTGACGAGGTCGCCCACCGCGCCGACGCGCTGTGGGCCGTGGCCGCGGCCCTGCACACGGACCCGGGCACTTCGCCGGTCGTCCGACCCGCGCCGGGATCACCCTGACTCCGCCCGCTCCTCGCCGCGGCGGCGGCCTCCATCACGGCCGCCGGGTTCTGGAGGCCGTGGTGGAGGCACTGGCCTGCACGGCCGTCGACGTGCTGCGGGACGCGGGCCTGCGTGCCCGTGCCCGTGCCCGGGACCGGCACCGCGTCGGGGCCTGACCGCCCCGCGACCGCTCGTCGGCGGCCCGCGGGCGGTCGAGCCGTCCGTCCCCGGACGGGGTGCTCCGTCCCGGGCGGACGGGGACGGACGGGGCCACGGGAACGACGCCACCTTGGACGGGCTCGTACTGGTCCCCGAGGTCGGTGCACCGTGTCGTCGACGACATGCGCGTACTGGCCGTTTCCGCCGAGGGAGATCACCAGCAGGTCGTGCATCCTGATGCCCGGCCCGGTCGGCACCTGGAAGCCGTGGGCCTGCGCGATCGTCGGATCGGCCGTGCAGTTGCAGTAGCTGCCCAGGCCCCACGCCTCGTGCGCGGTGACCGAGTCGGCGACCTGGTGTCGCCGTCGACGGCCGGCGTGGCGGTGGTGCCGTAGTTCTCCTCGGACGACGCGGTGGCCGACTTCCCCTGGGACAGGGGCACTTCGGCTACGGCGGCCGGTGGGTGGGTGGTGGGCAGGGCGATCGGCGCGGCCGCGACGGCCGGCGCGACGCCGAGGGATCTCGGTCTCATGCGGCTCCCTGTGGCTGTGGGGTCGACCAACCGACCACTCGGCTCAGTTCACGTTTTGGCTTAAATGGTGAGCCAAACGTGCGGCAAGCCTTCGGAAGCCGAATCCCTGAAACTTTCAACCTGCCTGCGCGGACTGCCCCTTGACCATGTCCAGCAGGGCCGCGTGCGTGTCCGCGTCGGCGGCCACGACGAGTCCGCCCGCGCCGGTGTGCAGCGGACGGCCGTCGATACCGGTGACCGTGCAGCCGGCGGCCCGGCACAGGGCGATCCCGGCCGAGAAGTGCACGCTGTCGCGCAGGTCGCCGTCGGTGACGTAGGCGGCGCGGCGCCCGGCGGCCACCCAGGCGACCGCGAGGGTGCTGGAGACCACCCGGGGCCGGAACCGTCCTACGAAGCCCGGGTCGGCCAGGAGCCGGACCGCCCGGAAGCCGGGGGCGTTGGGGAACGGCGGATCGAGGTTGACGTCCACCAGCCGGGAGTCCGGCGAGGGCGCCAGCTCCTCGTCCCCGTCCTCGTGCCGGACCCTGGCCCGGTGCCCGTCCGTCCAGAACACCTCGCCGCCGAACGGGTCGGCCGTCGAGGCCGCCGTGATCTCCCCGTCCGCCCGCAGGGCCACGTTCACCCCCACCAGCATAGTGCGCACCGCGTAGTTGAGGGTGCCGCACAGCGGGTCGACCAGCCAGCGGCGGCGCGCCGCCTCGGCGCCGGTGCTGCCGCTCTCCTCCCCCGTGACGGCGTCCTCGGGGCGCGCCTCGCGCAGTACCTCGACGATGGCCTTCTCCGCGGCGAGGTCGGCCGCCGTCGCGAAGTCGCCGGCGGACTTCTCGAAGCGGGCGAGGGATCCCCCGTACATCGCGCGCACGACCCTCGCGCCCTCCTGTGCGGCCCGCAGGGCCAGTTGGCCGTCGGACTCCCCGTTGGTGATCGGCATGCGAGCAGCATAGGTTCCGGGCCCGCCGGGGGGCGGGCCCGGAGTCGGTCACCGCCCGTGGGCCTTTCCGGTCGGGGTGAGGGTCAGGGTCTGCTCGTCGGCGCTGCGGCCGCCGCCCACCGAACTTCCGCTGATGTCGGTCCAGTTGCGGGGCGCAGTGGTCTCGGCCTGCCGTCCGGAGACCCCGGAGAGGGCGAGGACGAGGCCGCTGTAGCGGTTGACGAGACGGTAGCCGCCGTCGCCGGAGGTGTTCCGGAGCAGGAACCACTGCCGGCCGACGGTGGGGCCGCCGGCCGGTGCCGTGCCGACGGTCGGCCTGGCGCCCCAGGCACGGCCCTTCACGGAACCGGAGTTGACGCCCAGCAGGCGGCCACTGGCGGCGTTGGTCACGGTGAAGGCGCCGTCGCCGGTCGGTGCGAAGGTCCACGACTGACGGGCGGAACCGGTGGGGGCCGCGAGGGAGGTCGTGGCGGTGCCGCCGGCGCTCTGGGTGAGGACCCGGCCCGTGGCGGCGGTGATGCGGTAGCGGCGGGCGGTGTCCACCGGAGGGGTGACGGGCCGGGCGGCGTCGATGGTGACGTCGACGTACTCGCCGGAGGAGTCGTGGGAGCAGCCGAAGGAGCAGTAGGAGCGGAAGGTCCGGCCGACGACGGCGGAGCCGGTCCGGCCGGCGCCGTCGAGGAACCAGCGGTACCAGGAGGCGTTCGTGTAGCCGCCGGTGTCGCCGATGAGCCGCCACTTCTGGGAGGCGAGATCGTCGGTGGCGTAGAAGTACTGCGGTGAGTCGCCGCTCTGGTCGACGGCCTGCGGTTCACCGATGTACAGGCCGAGGTGGGCGTCGTAGGCGATGTTCATGACGAACAGCGGCGAGGTCGGGGGCATCGTGCCGGCCGCGATCTGCTCGGCCGCGGTGCCGCTGTTCCTCGGGTCGTACTCGCCCGAGACGGGCGTGTAGCCGGTGGGGTGGCCGGCGTCGACGGGCACGATGTTGCTCTCCCGGCCGCCGGTGCCTGGCTGGGTCCAGGAGCCGTCGTACCACTTGCGCCAGGAACCCGGTGCCATCTTCGCGGAGATCGGGGCGCGGGCCACATGCTCGTAGAAGGCCTTCCAGCCGCCGTTCTTGTCCACGATCCGGGAGCCGTAGTAGACGTAGAAGTAGCCGGAGGCGGTGTCGACGAAAAGGCGCTGATCGCCGTCGCCGTAGTGGTACGTCTGGTTCGGGAAGGCCGTCGCGTCCGCGCGCGCGGTGCTGTACGGGGACGTGATGACGTGGTCCTTGATGGACCAGGTGCGGCCCTGGTCGGTGGAGACGGCGTAGTCGACGGCGTCGTAGTGCAGACCGTCGCCGAAGGGCCGCGGGGTGAACTCGTTGTGCACCAGGCCGTACCAGTCACCGGTGTCGGGGTCGACCCACACCCCCGACAGGTCGCAGTAGTTCTTCTGGGCGTAGCCCGAGCCGCTCGGTGCGTACGTCGCCTCGCGTCCGGTCGGGCTGTTGTTGCAGCGCCAGGTGGTGTCGTCGTTGCGGTCGGCCGGGTTGGCCGGGTTCACCGCCGTGCTGAGGGTCCTGTCGAAGGTGGCGGTGTCGAAGTCCCTGCCGGTGTAGAAGTCCCAGACCCGCGGGTCCCCGGCTCCGTAGAGGGCGGCGGACTGCTGGTAGTGGAAGGTGCCGTCCTTGTCGGTGTACGGGCTGGCGGGGGTGTCCGTGGGATGGGTGAACGGCACCGGTGTCCCGACGGTCACGCTGTAGGTCGAGTCGGCGGCCGGGGGCGCGGCGGCGGGGGCCGGTGAGCCGCCGCCCAGGGCCAGGGCGGCGGCCGCGGCCAGGGCGCCGCCTGCTCTGCTCAAGAGTCGCACGGGTGCTCCTTGTTGCCGAAGGGCCGGTTGCACCGGAACGATCCGGCCCGGCGGTTTGCCCCGGCAATGGACTCCCTTGCTCCGCCTCTTGCACTTTCGCGGCGGCGCCCCCGCTCAGCTCTCCGCGTCGGCGGCCGCGGGCAGGCGGATCTCCCAGGTCAGCTGCCCGGTCAGCGCGTCGTCCTCCTGCTGCCGGCCGGAGGGGGCGCGCGAAGAGGTGTGGGTGCCCCGGGAGATGCCGCCGCTGACGGTGATGTTGTGCTCGACGCGCGGGCGGCGGTGGTGCTCGTACAGGGCGAACGCGGCCTGTGGATCGGGGGTGTCGCGCAGCGCCTTGGCAAGGACGACGGCGTCCTCGAGGGCCATGGAGGCGCCTTGTCCGGTGGCTGGTGAGGCCGCGTGGGCCGCGTCACCGATGAGCAGGACGCGGCCTGCGTGCCAGGGGGTGCCCAGCGGCATCTCGGTGGCGTTGATGACCATGACCCGGTCGGAGCGGGCCGCGACGATGTCCGCGGCGGGGGTGGTGTCCTGGCGCAGCAGCGGGAGCAGCTCGGCGTGGGGGTCGGCGGCCGTGCCCCGCCCGGGCCGCCCGGCGGGCAGCTGGTCGCCGGCGACGCGGGCGAACCAGTACGTCCGGCCCGCCGGCGAGACCGCGTACCCGAACGCGGACGCGCTGCCGCGCACCATGGTGATGGTGCCGGTGTCCTCGGTGGCGGGAGCGTGGTCCGAGTGGCCGTAGAAGACGCGCTGGCCCGCGTAGAGAGGCTGTGCCGTGGGCGCGACGATGTGCCGGCGCACGGCCGAGTTCAGGCCGTCGGCGCCGATCAGCAGGTCGCCGGTGGCGGTGCCGCCGTCGGCGAAGTGTGCCGTGACGCCGCCCGGGCCCTCCGTCACGGACACCAGGTGGGCGCCGTGCCGCAGGGGGATCGCGCGGCGGACCGCTTCGGCCTGCAGGGCCGTGTTCAGCTCACCGCGCCGCAGACAGCGGTAGCGCAGGTCCGGGTCGTCCGCGGCACCGAGGGGTGCGTGCGCCACCTCGGTGCCCCGGCTGTCCAGCAGGCGCAGGGAAGTCAGCGGAAAACCGACGGCCGTGACGGCGTCCGTGGCGTCGAGCTGGGCCAGCGCGCGCATGCCGTTGCTCGCCAGGGTCAGGAAGGCGCCGATGTCCTCGGCGGTGTCGGGATGCGCCTCGAAGACGGCCACGTCGTGTCCGGCCTTGTGCAGGCCCAGCGCCACCGCCGTGCCCGCGATGCCGCCTCCGATCACCAGGATGCGTGCCATCGGTTCCACCCCACCGTCCCGTTCCGGTACTTCGGCCGGTGGCACAGGTACGCCATGGACGGCGGGGCGGGCAAGCCGGGGCACCACATTCGGTCGCGGCGACGGAGCACGTCCTGGCGTGCACGCCGGTCCCGGGCCCCGGACGCCGGGCTCAGCCGGCGAGCTGCGGGTACATGGACGCGAGGTCCTGCGAGAGCACCGACTTGACCCAGCGGGTGGTGTCGTCGCCGAGGACCTCGTGCGCCCCGGACTCGACGCCGTCGAGGGCGGCCACGGCGATGTCGTGCGCGTTCGCCTTCGGGGCGTCGATTCCGGACGTCATGTCGGTGTCGACGTAGGCCATGTGAAGACCCGTCACGTCGATGCCGCGGGGCCGCAGCTCCAGGCGCAGGCTGTTGGTCTGCGACCACAGGGCGGCCTTGGTGGAGCTGTAGCTGCTGCCGTCGGCGGCCCAGGACAGGGCGGAGTGGACGTTCAGGATGTGGCCGCCGCCGTTGCGCTCGATGACCGGGACGAAGGCGCGGGTCAGCAGCAGCGGGCCGTAGTAGTTGATCTCGAACTCGCGGCGGATGTCCTCCAGCGGCGAGCCGAGCACCCGGGCGCCGGTCGCGATGCCGGCGTTGTTGATCAGCACGGTCACGTCCTGCGCCTGCTCGGCGAGGGTCGCCACCGAGCCGGGGTCGGTGACCTCCAGGGGCAGCGCGACGACGTCGGGGTGGGTGATGGTCCGCGGGTCGCGCGCGGTGGCGTACACCTTCCGGGCCCCCCGCCGGTACACCTCCTCGACCAGGGCCTTTCCGATACCCCGGCTGCCTCCGGTGACGAGGACGACGGAGTTCTTCAGTGCGGTCATGGAAGCCTCCAGGCGAATGAAACCGACCGGTTTCCACCATCGTAAACCGATCGGTTTCCTCACTCAAGGCGAGGTCGGCTTGGAGAGATCACGACAATCGCGAGGCAGGCACCCGGCCCGGCGCGCGCGTCGTCCGGGATCCGGGCGGCGGAGGGCGGGGCATCCTGGGAGGCGTACGTCGAACCGGGAGGCGCGGGCATGCGAGGGTGGACCGGCGGATGGGTGGCCGCAGCGGTGGTCGCGCTGCTGGCGGGGTGCGGTGGGCCGGCGGGCGGGAGCGCGGGGCCGTCGGACAGCCGGGGTTCGGGTGCGGGACCGTCCGAGAGCGGGGGTGCGGGTGCGGAGCCGTCACAGCCCTCGTCCCGGTCGTCGCCGTCGACGCGCTCCCCCTCCCCGACGTCCGCCTCGCCCTCCGCGTCGTCGGGGAAGTGCACCGCCGGACGGGCGGAGGTCACCGTCTCCCCCGGCGGCCCGGTCGGTCACCGGCTGTGCGTACGGCCCGGGACCGTGGTGACCCTCCTGCTGCGCCCGCGCGTGGACGACAAGCGGTGGACGGGCGTGCGCAGTTCGGCCCCGGCCCTCGTCGTCCCGGCCGGCTGGCGCCTGGACACCGACGGCACCGCCCACGCCACCCTGCGCTGCGCGGGCACCCGGGGCGGTGCCGCCGAGGTCGCCGTCTCGGCCAAGGCACCGGACGTGGCGGGTGCGGCGCGCGCCGCCTTCACGCTGGACGTGGCCGTGGTGCCGTACGCGCGGGAGGGGTGACCCGGCGGGCCACCCCTCCCCCTGGTGCGAGGCCGCTCAGCCGAGTGTGCGCAGCTTGACGGCGTAGATGCCTCGGCCGTGGGTGGCCGCGTACAGGGTGCCGCCGTCGGGGCCCGTCTTGAGCTGGAGGACGGCGACGGCCGGGAGGCTGCCGACTCGCTGCCACGTCGTACGGCCGGGCGCGCGGTAGACGACGCCGAGGTCGGTGGCGACGGCGAGGCCGCCGTTCGCCGTCACCAGCGCGGAGTTCGTCGGCACGTCGGGAAGGTTGGCCGAGATGTCCTTCCAGGTGGTGCCGCCGTCCGTGGACTCGAAGACATGGCCGACGCCCGCGCCCGGACCCTCGGTCCAGTGCCGGGAGAAGCCGTTGACCGCGAGGAAGACGTGGTCGGCGTTCTTCGGGTCGACGGCGAAGCCACTGAGGTAGCGGTTCGGCACGGTCCCGTCGACCGGCAGGCTGATGTCGTGCCAGCCGGTGCCGTCCGCGTTGCCGACGGCGATGCCGCGGGCGAAGCCCTGGTTGTTGCAGGGCCCGCACCAGGCGGCGTAGATCTTGCCGCCGGAGGCCGCGACGGCGGTCGCGACACGCCCGGCGCCGAAGTCGTGCACGCTGGTCCACTCGGAGCCGCTGCGGATGGCGTAGCCATGGGTCTGCACCCAGATGTGGCGGCCGCCGGCGATCCAGGTGGCGGCGTCCGTCTGGTCGGCCGCGAGCGGGGCGATGAAACGGGCCTCGCCGGTGGCGTTGTCGGGCGGGGCGACACCGTAGGAGGTGGCCTTGCCCGGGTCGGTGGTCCAGCTGCCGTCGTTGACGGCGCAGTTCTGGGTGACCTGGACGGCGAGGTAGACGTACTCCTCGGCGATGTTGCAGCCGTTGGCGGGATCGGTGAGGGTGTCGCCGCCGTCACCGCCGAAGTTGGAGCCCATCACCTTGTCGTTGCTCCGCAGGACGGACTGCCCGTTGTCCTGCAGGCCGCCCGTGACGGACAGGCCGCCGTGGTCGAGGTCCTTGCCGATGCCGACGGAGTAGTACTGCAGGGTGTCGATGGTGCCGTCGTTGAGGGAGGTCCAGTCGGTGGCGTGGCCGGAGGCGTCCTGGGAGCCGTTCACCGGGCGCTTGTACATGCCGCCGTCGTTGCCGACGTAGACGAAGCTCCGGCCGCGGTAACGGCCGATCGCCACGCCGTGCTGGTCGGAGTGGGTGGTCTGGTTGCAGTCGCCGGACTGCTCGGCCGGGTCGATGCTCCAGCAGGAGAAGCCGAAGTTCCAGTACGGTCCGACGGTGGACCAGGTGCCGCCGCCGTCCTTGGTCTCGTAGACCTCCTCGAGACCGGCGTACACGTGCCGCGGGTCGCTCGGGTCGACGGTGAGGAACTGGTTGTACCAGGCCTGGACGCCCGGCATGTAACCGGGCGAGGTCAGCGCCGAGTTGTCGGCGGCCAGGCCCTTGTAGTCGGCGATCTTCGTCCAGGGTCCGGTCGGCGAGCCGGACCTGGAGACGAAGATGCCCTCCAGGCCGCTGTCCGGGTTGGTGTTGAGCTGCTCCGGGGACTGGTCGATGGCGTAGTAGCGGGAGCCGTCGGAAGAGCGGGCGAAGGTGACGTTGCCGACGCCGTCCGCGTCGGTCGGCAGGTCACCGAGACCGCTGGTGATCCGCGTCCAGGTGCCGCCCGTCCTGGTGTAGAAGCCGTTGTAGTCGTCGCCGCTGCGCCAGCCGACCGCGAGCACCACCTTGGAGGGGTCCTTGGGGTCGATGGCGATGTCGTTGGCGATGTTCTTGTACGGCGCTTCCGGGTCGTCGGCCCGCGAACCGCCGGGCAGGAAGTCGGGGTTGGGCGCGAACTCCAGCTTCCAGGGGCCGCTCGGCTTCTTCGTGGAGTGGCTCCACACGCCCTCGCTGGTGGCCGCCCACACCTTGCCGCCGCCGAAGCGCAGTTCGTGGATGGTGGTGCTGTCCAGCTCGTCGCCGCCGACCCGGCTGCGCACGGAGAAGGTGCCGTGGTGCGGGTGGGTGAGGACGTAGACGCCACTGCCGAGGTAGGCGTCCGCGTTGGTCGTGGCCTCGCCGGTGCCGAGCCACAGCCGGCCGGCTCCGTCGAGGGCGAGGGCGCCGGTGGACTGTGCGGGCAACCGGTCGCTGATGGGCTGCCAGTGGCCGCCGCCATGGTGCGAGCGCCAGACTCCGCCGCCGGCGCTGCCCGCGTAGACGTAACCGTCGTCGTCGGCCGCGACGGCGGCCATGCGACCGGTGACATTGCCCGATCCGCCGCTGGAGTTGGAGTCGATGTCGCGGTAGCGCGGGTCGTCGGAGTCGTACGGCAGGTCGGTGAGGTTGCGCCAACCGCCCTTGGTAGCCGGGAGCTTCTGCAGGCCGCGCCAGGCGGCGCCGTACGCGCCCGGTGCGACGACACCGGGTGAGGTGCGGGCCTCGGCGTACTGGTCGGCGCCCTCGGCGATCTCGTCCGCCTCGTTGCCGTCGTCGTCATCGGCCTGCAGATGCGGGGACGACGGGGAGACGGTGCCCACCGACTGCTGCCGTTCCTTGGCGAGTTGGCCGAGCGTACGGACCCCGAAGGGACCGACACCGCCGCGGCCGGAGGCAGCGGACGGGGGTATCGCGACGAGTGCGGCGGACGCGGTGAGCGCACAGACGGCGAACCACCGTCTTCTGCGGGTTGGCACGGACACCGGGGAACCTCCCAGAAGGTCATCGACACTGCCGACGCAGGAGACCCGACCACGCGGACGCAGAAACGTCCGCCGCTTGGCGAAGTTTTGACGAGAACCTGCCAGTAACCACCGGTCGGGACCCGCGATTTTCCGGCGGAACCCGGGAGGGGGGCGGCGGCCAGGACGGCGCGACGGCGAAGGCGCGGGGCACGGCGGGCCCGGTGCCCTGGAGGTGGCCGCCGTCACCTTCGCCAACGGCGGTGACGACCTCGGTCTCTACGTACCGGTGTTCGCCACCGCCGGGGTGGGCGCGACGAGCGGGTACGCCGTCGTGTTCCTGGCTCTGGTGGCGGTGTGGCGTGCCGTGGGCCGGTACCTCGCCCCCTGCCCGCTGGTCGCCGGGGCGCTCAGCCGCCGGGGGCACGTCCTGCCGCCCCTGGTGCTGATCGCCCTCGGCCTCCTCATTCTGATCGAGGGCGGTGTGTTCGGGCTGCAGCGGCGGCCGCCCGCCCCTGGGTGCGCAGATGGCCCACCGTCTTCAGCAGCCGGTCGGCGGGCTCGCGCAGCCGGGGATGGGCCAGGACCGTGTTCCGCAGGCCGCGCACCGGCCTGCGCCACAGCCGTTGCGCCGCGGCCACGGGGTGGGCCCGGGCGGCGAAACCCTCCCCCACCCGCAGTTCACGGGTCTTGAGCCAGTCCTTGTACTCCTTGTCGCCGCGCCCCAGGTCGACCAGGGTCACCCCGTGCCGGGCGGCCGCCTCGGCGGTCCTCAGGTGCATCATCAACCCGGGCGAGTAGTAGTGCAGTTCGGGGTCGTACGCGGTGAACCAGGCCGCCAGGACCGTACTGGAGCGGGGCCCGAAGTGGGCGGCGACCGGCCGGTCCCCGGCGTAGAGCACGGAGAGCACGCCGGTGAAGTGCTCCTCGCGGACATGGAAGAGGTGGTCCACGAGGTCCACGATCCAGGGCCGCGAGAACCGGTCCATCCGTCCCGTCCGGCGGTACTGGGCGGACTTCCACCCCATGAGCGTGCGCAGGACCCGCGGGTCCCGTTCGTCGAACTCGAACCGCAGCCCGCCGATGTCCCGCCCGAGCCGGCGTTCCTTCTTCAGCGTCGTCTTGGCCAGGCCCGGGTAGGTGCCGCGCAGCCACTCGGCGTAGGTGCCGTCGCCGGGCTTCACGTCGATCACCGGGGAGGCGAAGGTGCCGGTGACGTGTGGAGCGAACGGCCGCTGCTCCTGCACGAGATGGTCGAACTCGAAGATGCTGAGCCCGCAGGCGCGCAGCAGTTGCCCGGCGTCCCAGGTGACTCCGGGCCGGTGCACCAGGGCCTGGCAGTCGGACAGGCCGAGGCCGATGGCCCGGCCGGTGCCGAAGGGCCCCCGCTCGTACGGGAAGAATCCGACCGGTTCGCCGGCCTCCCGCAGGACCGCCACCCGCGCCCCCGCCCGATGGCGGCCGACCCCGATCGTGAACTCCGGTGCCAGGAACGGGTTCGCGTACTCGGGCGACTCGTCCATCGCCCGGTGCCAGGCCCCGCGCAGGGCGGAGGTCAGGTCACCGGGTCTGTGGATGGTGATCTCCACCTCAGTTCGACCGCCCCTCCGCCGGCGACACCCAGGACGTGCCGCGTGCGGCACAGGCCGGTGAGGCGTGTGGACCATGGCTCATGGATCGCATGGGCGACCGCTCCCCCCATGACGCGCCGGGCGCGTCCTGCCATCTCTGCTGACTTCGGATCCTCGCCGTGCGCGCCGATGCTCAAACGTCGCGAATCAGTACGCACACTGTCAAGGGTGCCTCAGGCGACGGATGGTCCGCCATGGGTCTGCGGACATCGGTGACGAGTCAGGACGCACGGCGTGAACCGCACGCCCCCCGGCCCTCAGCCCGGCCGGTGCTCCGAGCGGTCCGCGCCCGGTGTCAGGTCCTGCGTGCCGATCACCGACAGCAGCTCCAGCTGGGCGGCGCCCTCGGTGCCGGGCGGGGCACTGAACCACAGCAGGCGCTGGCGGCCGTCCTCGCTGAACAGGTTGTGGCAGTCCAGCTCGATGACGCCGAGCGCGGGATGGACGATCCGCTTGTGGTCGGTGCGGCGCAGGGCCACGTCCCGCTGCTCCCAGAGACCGGCGAACTCCTCGCTGCGGCGGCGCAGCGCGGCGACCATCCGGGTGACCTCGGCGTCCTTGGCGCGCCGGGCGGCGACCGCCTGCAGGTCGGCGACGAAGACCCGGGAGTGGTGCGGGTGGTCCTCGGCGGGGTAGAGGGCACGGGCGCCGGGGTCGGTGAACCAGCGGTAGACGAAGCTCGCCTCGGGTGCCCGGGTGGGTGGGGGCGGGCCGAGCAGCGCCGCGGCGAGGGGGTTCTGCGCGAGGGTCTCGTGCAGGTCGTTGATGATCTGGGCCGGGGTGGTGGTGAGCCGGTCCAGCAGGCCGAGCAGGGCGGGCTGGGCATGTGCGGCGGTGCTGTGGGCGGTGGGCACGGGACGGTCGGCCAGGTGGAAGAGGTGGTCGCGTTCGTCGCCGTTCAGCCGGAGCGCACGGGCGAGGGCGGCCAGGACCTGCGCGGAGGGCTGGGCGCCGCGCCCGCGTTCCAGCTCGGTGTAGTAGTCCGCGGAGAGCCCGGCCAGCTGGGCGACCTCCTCGCGCCGCAGGCCCGGCACCCGGCGGCGGGGACCTGCGGGCAGGCCTGCGTCGGCCGGGCGGACCCGGTCGCGGCGGGACTTCAGGAATGCGGCGAGTTCCGAGTGGTTCACGCCCCCATGGTCACTCCTGTGAGGGCACGGAGCCAGGGGTTGCCGACCCCAGGGTGAGCCGAGCCGTGGCTGGCGTCCGGACGGCGGCCCAGGCTGGGAACGCAAGCAGGAGTCAACCCCCTCCAGCATCCGGGAGTCCCCATGTCCACGCAGGAAAGCGCAGCTCCCCGCGTCGCCGTCGTCACCGGTGGCTCGCGCGGCATCGGCCGGGAGACGGTGAACCGGCTCGCCGCCGACGGATACGCCGTGGTGGTCGGGTACGCGGGCAGCCGCGACCTCGCCGCGGCCGCCGTCAAGGACGTCGTCGCGGCCGGCGGCCGCGCCGTCGCCGTCCGGGCCGACGTCGCCGACGAGGCGCAGGTCGCCGAGTTGTTCGAGACCGCCGCCGCCGAGTTCGGCGGAGTCGACGTAGTGGTCCACGCGGCCGGCCGGATGTACCTCGCGCCGATCGCCGAGCTGGACCTGGCGGAGCTGGACGCCATGCACAGCACCAACATCCGCGGCACGTTCGTCGTCGCCCGGCAGGCGGCCCGGACCCTGCGTCGGGGCGGGGCGTTCGTCGGCTTCTCCACCTCCGTGGTGGGCCTGTCCTTCCCCACGTACGGCGCCTACAGCGCGAGCAAGGGCGCGGTGGAGGCGCTGACCATGGTGCTGGCCCGCGAGCTGCGCGGCCGGGACGTCACCGTGAACGCCGTCGCTCCCGGACCGACGGCCACCGGTCTGTTCCTGGACGGCAAGGACGAGGAGACCGTCGCCAAGCTGGCCGCCCAGCCCCCGCTGGAGCGGCTCGGCACGCCCGCCGACATCGCCGAGGTGGTGGCCTTCCTGGCGTCCCCGGCCGGCCACTGGGTCAACGGCCAGGTCGTGCGCGCCAACGGCGGCATCGTCTGACCATCCGTCACCCCCTTCACCCTCCTCACCTTCTTCACCCCTCCCTCTCCCTGCGAGGAACCATGCCTACCGACACTCCCCGGACCGTCCTGGTCACCGGCGCCTCCAGCGGATTCGGCGCGCTGACCGTGCGCGCGCTCGCCGATGCCGGCCACACCGTCTACGCGGGCATCCGGCACACGGCCACCCGCAACGCGGCGGCCGTGGCGGACCTCGACCGGTACGCGGCCGAGCACGACGTCGCCCTGCACGCGGTCGAACTCGACGTCACCTCCCAGGACTCCGCCGACGCGGCCGTCGTCGAGGTGCTGGCCGCCGAGGGTCGCCTGGACGTACTGGTGCACAACGCGGGCCACATGGTCACCGGGCCCGCCGAGGCCTTCACCCCGGAGCAGCTGGCGGAGCTGTACGACGTCAACGTGCTCGGCACCCAGCGCGTCAACCGGGCCGCGCTGCCCCGTCTGCGGGAGCGGGGCGAGGGCCTGCTGGTGTGGATCGGCAGCTCCAGCACCCGGGGCGGCTGCCCGCCCTTCCTCGCGCCGTACTTCGCCGCGAAGGCCGCGATGGACGCGCTGGCGGTCAGTTACGCCGCCGAGCTGGTCCGGTTCGGCGTCGACACCGCCATCGTCGTTCCCGGCGCGTTCACCTCGGGCACCAACCACTTCGCGCACGCGGGCACGCCCGCCGACAGCGACCGTGCCGCCGCCTACGACGAGCGCTACGGCACCCTCCTCGCCGGTCTCGACAAGCGGCTCGCGGCACTGGTCCCGCCGGACGCGGACGTGGCCGAGGTCGCCGAGGCGGTCGTACGCCTCGTGGACCTGCCCGCCGGACGCCGGCCGCTGCGCACCCACGTCGACCCCAGCCGTGACGGAAGCGAGGTCGTCTCCGCGGTCGCCGACCGCATCCGCGTCGACTTCTTCCGCCGGGCCGGACTCGAGGACCTGCTCACCGCGAACAGCTCCCTCTGACACCCCCTCACCTCAGGAGAACCATCATGCCGTTCGCGAATTTCAAGGTCCCCGCGGGAAGCCTGGACGAGAAGCGGAAGGAACTGATCGTCACCCGCACCACCGAGCTGTACGCCGAGATCTACGGCGAGCGCGCCCGCGCCACCACCCTGGTCCTGGTCGAGGAGGTCGCCGACGGCGGCTGGGGCATCGGGGGCGGCGTGCTGACCCTCGCCATGATCGAGGAGTCGTCCGAGGACTGACTGGCGCGACCCGCGCGGTGGCACCACAGTGGATCACCGTCCGCACCACGGCACCCACGAAAGGCGGTACGCCATGTCCCTGTCCGAACCGGTCGTCCCGAAGCCCGCCGACCTGCTGGCCACGATGCCGTTCGCGGCCGGGCTGGGCATCGAGTTGCACGAGGCCACGGCCGAGCGGACCGTCGGCAGCCTGGGCTGGTCACCGGACGTCTGCACGGCGGGCGGCGCCCTGCACGGCGGAGCGCTGATGGCGCTGGCGGACAGTGTCGGCGCCGTGTGCGCCTACCTCAACCTGCCCGAGGGAGCCTCCGGCACCTCCACGGTGGAGTCCAAGACCAACTTCCTGCGGGCGGTCACCACCGGGCGGGTCCGTGCGACGGCCCGGCCGCTGCACCTGGGCGGCACCCTCCTCGTCGTGCAGACCGACCTGCGTGACGACCGGGACCGGCTGGTCGGGCAGACGACGCAGACGCAGATCGTGCTCAGGAAGAACGCCGACTGAGCATCACCGAGCCGAAGACCGGCCCCGTCCCGAGGGGGCCGGCCTTCGTCGTGCCCGGGCCGTGATCCGCACCGCGGTATTGACATGAACCTGCACCGGCCTCGAGTCTTCATGCGTGAAGTTGCTCGATTGAAGCTTGTTTCGAGCGCTTCCGAGCACAAGCGCAAGAACAGTCAGTCCGCGATGGTGCGATGGGAGCTGTTTGGCCGTGCGAAGACTCCGACACCGTGTGCCGTGGCCGGCCTGGGTTCCGCTGGGGCTGGCGACCGCCCTGGCCGGGACCGTGCTGGCGGCCCCCGGGCCCGCCGAGGCCGCCCCCACGGCGGCCGACGCCGTTCTCGACTCCGCGCACAGCAGCGTGAGTTGGCAGAGCCCGGTGTACGCCAAGGGCACCGGCGGCGGCACCGAGAGCTGCCCCGCCGCCTCCGACGACCCGGACGACAAGGTCTGCGACCGCTTCGACCTGACCGTCTCGGTGCCGGACGGCTACTGGGACGACAACCCCGAGGGCGGTGTCCCGCTGTCGGTCAAGTGGGAGAAGCCGTCCGACGACTTCGACCTCTACGTCTACGACGACCACGGCAAGCAGGTGGCCTCCAGCGCCGGCACCGCCGACCCCGAGGCCACGGTGATCCCGCGGGCGTCGGGGACGTACCACGTGGTGGTCGTGCCCTACGACGTGCACGACAACTCCTTCACGGGCACCGCGTACCTGCCCGCGACCACCGACGCCGGCGACCTCACCTCCTTCTCGGGCGGTCACGGCAGCTACACGATCGAGGCGGGCCGGCTGAAGGCCCGGGCCGACTTCCTGACCGGCGGCCGGCTGCGGCTCCAGGCCGACCCGTCGGGTGCGCTGAGCGACCCCGCGGGCACGGCCATCGTGCGCCGGGAGCCCGCGCGCCGGCGGCACACCTCGTCCTTCGACGCGGGCGACTACTACGGCGTCCGCTCCCCCGAGGCGGTCCTGCGCGTGTACAAGAAGCCGCTGCGGTTCGGGCTGTACCGGCCCGACAACCGCACCCGGATCTGGCAGGAGGACAAGCCGCTGCGCTGGTCCACCGGCGGGATGCGGCAGAGCCTCGCGCGCGGAGCGGACGAGCAGTTCTTCGGCGGCGGCGAGCAGAACGGCGGCTTCTCGCACCGCGGGCGGACGATGTACGTGGCCAACAGCTTCGACTGGAACGAGGGCGGCTACAACAACTCCCAGCCGTTCTACCTCTCCAGCGCGGGCTACGGCGTCTTCCGCAACACCTTCGCGCCGGGCGTGTACACCTTCGGCTCACCGGTCACCACCGGACAGCAGGAACGCCGCCTGGACGCCTACTACTTCCTCGGCGACGCCAAGCAGGTCATCGGCGAGTACACCGGCTTGGTGGGCAGACCCTTCATGCCGCCGGTCTACGGCCTCGAACCCGGCGACTCGGACTGCTATCTGCACAACGCCAACCGGGGCGAGCGGCACACCCTGGACGCCCTGAAGGTCGCCGACGGATACACCGACAACCAGATGCCGCTCGGCTGGATGCTGGTCAACGACGGCTACGGCTGCGGGTACGAGAACCTCGAGCAGACCGCCAAGGGCCTGCAGGGCCATCACGCACAGCTCGGCCTGTGGACCCAGGACGGCATCGACAAGCTCGCCGACCAGGTCAAGGCGGGTCAGCGGGTGGCCAAGCTGGACGTGGCCTGGGTCGGCAACGGCTACAAGTTCGCGCTGGACGCCTGCGACGCGGCGAAGAAGGGGATCGAGGACAACAGCGACGCCCGGGGCTTCGTGTGGCTGCCGGTGTCCTGGGCGGGCGCCCAGCGGTGCGGGGTGCTGTGGTCCGGCGACCAGAAGCTGTCCTGGGACTACATCCGCTGGCAGATCCCGACCTACGCCGGCGCGACCCTGTCCGGCATCGCCTACAACACCGGTGACGTGGGCAGCATCTACCGCCACGACGCCAAGATGTACGCCCGCGACCTGCAGTGGAAGGCGTTCCTGCCGGCCATCATGACCATGGACGGCTGGGCGAGTGACATCACCACGGGCAAGCCCGCCGATCAGCAGCCCTGGCTGGACGGGGAGCCGTACACATCGATCAACCGCAAGTACCTGCAGCTGAAGGAGCGGCTGCTGCCGTACATGTACACCCTGTCAGCCCAGGCGGCGAAGACCGGTGTGGGTGCGGTGCGTCCGCTGTGGCTGGAGTACCCGGAGGATGCCAACACCCTGGGCGAGCAGGCCAAGTACGAGTTCCTGTCGGGCCCCGACTTCCTCGTCGCCCCGGTCTACCAGGACTCCGACACCCGCGACGGCATCTACCTGCCGAAGGGCACCTGGACCGACTACTGGACCGGCCGCACGTATCACGGTCCCACCACCCTGAACGGCTACCACGCCCCGCTGGACACGCTCCCGCTGTTCGTGCGCGAGGGTGCGATCGTCCCCATGTGGCCCCAGGGCACGACGAGTTGGCAGACCCGTGACCGGCACGAGCTGGACTGGGACCTGTACCCGGCCGCCCGCGGCACGAGCCACTACACGCTGTACGAGGACGACGGCGTGACCCGCGACTTCGCAAAGGGTGCCGCCGCCACCCAGCTGGTGTCGGTGCGCGCCGACGCCGAGGGGACGGCCGTGACGGTCGGCGCGAGCAGGGGCGACTACGCGGGGAAGGCGGACGCGCGGACGTACCGGTTCACGGTGCACGGCGACTCCGCACCGGCCCAGGTGCTCCTGAACGGACGTCAACTCCCCCGAGCCGCCTGGTCGTACGACACCGGAGCGCATGTCACGACCGTCACGACGCCGAGCCGGTCACTGGACCGGGGATTCACCGTGCGACTGGTCGACGGGAGGTAAAGAGATCGTATGGTCTAGTCCAAAGAGCAAGTTGGTCTAGTCCAACTCATTGACGTGACCGCAACACCTCCCAGGGGGTGGGGCTCCCCGCTCCGGGGCCCTTCCCCCACCCCACCCTCTGGAGGCACGCAGTGAGACGTCTTCGGGCATGTCTGGGCGCGGCGGCGGCCGTCACGCTCGCCGCCGCGGGCACGACCGCACTGGTCGCGAGCAACGCCTCGGGCGCCACCAGCGCGCTCAGCAACCGCTGGTACGCCGCCGCTCCCTACCTGATGCCGCTGGACAACGACCCGCCGGACCCGGCCGCCATCATGGACGCCACCGGCCTGAAGGCCTTCCAGCTGGCCTTCGTCCTCGCCCCCAACGGCGGCGGCTGCTCCCCCACATGGGGCGGTACTGCGCCCGTCTCCTCGGACACCGCCGTCCAGTCGGTGATCGACACCATCCGCGCCAAGGGCGGTGACGTCTCGATCTCCATCGGCGGATACGGCGGCACCAAGCTCGGCCAGACCTGCTCCGACGCGGCCTCCACCGCGGCGGCGTACCAGCAGGTCATCACCAAGTACGGGCTGCACGCCATCGACTTCGACCTGGAGGAGCCGGAGTACGAGAACACCGCGGCGATCAAGAACGAGATCGGCGCGGCGAAGATCCTCCAGCAGAACAACCCGGGCCTCTACGTGTCCGTGACCACGGCCGGCACGGCGGACGGCACCGGATGGTTCGGCAAGCAGATGCTGCTGGAGGCCAAGTCGCAGGGGTTCACCCCGAACAACTTCTCCATCATGCCGTTCGACGGCGGCTTCAACGGCGCGGCGAGCCAGACCGGCGCGCTGACCAACTTCAACTCGATCCTGCAGTCCACGTTCGGCTGGGACCAGGCGACCGCCTACGCCCACGAGGGCTTCTCCGGCATGAACGGCCGCAGCGACACCGGCGAGTACTTCACGCAGGCCGACTTCCAGACCGTCCTGGACTACGCCACGAGCCACAACATGGACCGGTTCACGTTCTGGTCCCTGAACCGCGACCGTCAGTGCACGCCGGCCGACAACGGCGGCCGCACGTCGGGCACCTGCTCCAGCGTGGCCCAGAACTCCTGGGACTTCGCCAAGTACTCGGTGAAGTTCGCCGGGGTCACACCGCCGACCACCACGCCCACCCCGACCCCGACCCCGACGCCCACCTCCTGCAAGACCGCCTGGAGTTCGACCGCGGTGTACACGGCGGGGAACGAGGTGTCGTACAACAAGCACAACTGGAAGGCCAAGTGGTGGACCCAGAACGAGGCGCCCGGCGCCTCGGAGTGGGGGCCCTGGCAGGACGAGGGAGCCTGCTGAACCTCTTGACGTGTCTGGTTCAGACCTTTAGCTTCACGGGTCACCGAACGACCAAGGATGCGTTCAGCGTTCATCATGCTGAACGCATCCCGGTCCGATGAAGGGCCCCCCACATGAACCGGCATCAGCTCCTCGCGGCGACGACCGCCGCGGGCCTCGCCCTCGCGCTCACCGCCCTCGGCGGCGGCAGCGCCGACGCGGCCGACCCGCATGTCGCGCCGGGCGGCAACTTCGACCTGTCCGTATGGCAGCTCCAGGAGCCCGTGGGCTCCCCCGGCTCGCCGACCACCATCCCCTCGTCCCGGCTGCAGGGCGCGAACGGCTACCAGGACGCGTACTTCTACACCGACACCCGCGACGGCGCGATGACCTTCTGGGCACCCGAGAAGGGCGTCACCACGCCGAACTCGAACTACGCCCGTTCCGAACTGCGGGAGATGAACCGCAACGGCAGCGCCGCCGACTGGGCGCTCGGCGGTTCCCACCGGATGAGCGCGACCCTGCGGGTCGTGTCGGTGACCAAGAACGTGTGCGTGGGGCAGATCCACCTCGGCTCCGGCGGCTCCTCCACCAAGCCGCTGCTTGAGCTGTATTACCGCGCGAACGGCGACATCGTGCTCGGCACCGAGAACTCGCCGTCAGGCGGCCAGACCCCGCACTCCGTGGGCCATGTGGCGGTCGGCAGGACCTGGAGCTACACCATCGCCGTGTCCGGCGGCAACACCATCGAACTGACCGTCGACGGCTCCACCACCCGCTACGCCATCCCGTCCTCCTTCAAGCCCTACAAGCAGTACTTCAAGGCCGGCTCCTACAACCAGTCCTCCTCGGACAGCACCACCAAGGGGGCCCGGGTCGCGTTCTACGGGCTGACCGTCTCGCACGGCTGACACGCCGCGCGACCTGCGCGATTGGTGCATTTCGGCGGACGGTCGTAGCGTCGATGTGCGGTCCGACACAGCACAACGGCGGGAGCGGCCATGCGCGGATCAGTGGTGGGAACAGCGGTCACCCTTGCGGCGGGAGCCCTGCTCACAGCGGCCATGTCGACGGCCTCGGCCAGTCCGCCGCCCGCCTCGGCCACGCGGGCCGAGCCCACACAGCCCGTGCTGGTCGACTGCCTGTGGAACCGCGACATCCGCCCGACGGACTTCATTCTGGCCTGCGGAGACGCCAACAGCCGCCTCGCCGGGCTGCACTGGACGCAGTGGGGCCCGGACAAGGCGAAGGCCGTGGGCGTGAACCTGGTCAACGACTGCAAGCCGTACTGCGCGGCGGGCCGCTTCCACTCGTACCGGGTGAGCGTGCGGCTGGACCGCCCGCAGCCGTGGAAGAAGCACCCGGACGTGCAGCACTTCACCCGGATCACCCTCACCTACGACAGCGCCCGCCCAGAGGGCTTCCACCAGGTCATGACCTACCCGCTCTGGGACTGAGCGCCCACGACACCGCGCCGGGCGCGAACCACCACCCCGGCGGGTCGTGGGTGGGTTCCTTTTTTTGGGTGCGCTGGGGGAACCCTCCCCCCTCTTCCCCCCACCAAGGGTTGGGGGACC